>CAKPZC010000029.1 GCA_934203355.1 uncultured Prevotella sp.
GATGTTATTGCATTGATACCCAATACTTGTTGTTTGGTGGTCACTTGAAATGTTCCCAAAATGAGAATACAATGTAATCGAAAGTTAAATACGTTAAATTATTACCCTTTCGTATCTAAACAGAATCCACACAGTCACTTTTCTACCGTTTAAAGCGTATAATACTGATAATCAACTAATAATAGATACGGGGGCTGTAGCGGATTAACGAGTTTAACCCTTCCTGCTGGTGTTACCTCAATAGGCGATGGCGCATTCTGGGACTGTAGCGGATTAACGAGTTTAAACCTTCCTGCTGGTATTACCAAGATAGGCGATTACGCATTCCTGGGCTGTAACGGATTAACGAGTTTAACCCTTCCTGCTGGTATTACCTCAATAGGCTCTAACGCATTCTGGGGCTGTAGCGGATTAACGAGTTTAAACCTTCCTGCTGGTATTACCTCAATAGGCTCTTACGCATTCGATGGCTGTAGCGGATTAACTTCTATTTATGTATATGCAGAGAAAGTACCAAAAATATATTGTGATACATTCGATGGATTTGATGCCAAGAAATGCACACTTTATGTACCAATGGGAACTTATGACGATTACTTGATCTCTGACTTTGGCAACTACTTTGAGAACATAGTAGAATTCGACGCAACAGGCATCGACAAGACTACAACCTCTACCGATGTTGAGGAGGTAGCTCGCTATTCAGTAAATGGTCAGCGATTGTCTGCTCCAACCAAGGGATTGAATATCGTGAAGTATAGCGATGGTAGCGTGAAGAAAGTTGCTGTTCGATAATGGGTGGCAAGCATCCTTGTGAGACAATATTTTTATATAGGGAGTGTGTCAAAAGTTTAAACAGTACGCTTTGCTTGACTTTTGACACACCCTCTTTTTTTTGTATCTTTGTCAGAAATTTAATTGAGAATAACCTAATACGGGAAAATGTCCTAAATATATTATCAAAAAAACAATGGCAAATGTCCATTTGCTCGGCTTTGCCGCTTGCCTTAGCAAGAACTTCACGAGCGAAGCGAGTTATCTTCATATTACTTCCTATAACTACTTTCGCTTGCGAAACTTAAATAATTAACAAAAAACCATTAAAAGGTATTTACGAACAATAATAAGGATGAATGTTGTAAGAAAAAAGAAAAAAAACTTTGCCGTTTTTCTTTTTTTACCATATCTTTGCAAAAGATATCAATTAATTATTAATTAACACGAGTCATTATGAAAAAGATTTTCCTTATGGCAGCAATGGCGTTAGCATCAGTATCGTCATTCGCACAGCAGGCTGTAGGTACATTTACTATCCAGCCTAAGATTGGTCTTAACTTGGCAAACCTTACTGATGGCGACGCTGATCTCCGTGTAGGTCTTGCAGCAGGTGCTGAATTTGAATATCAAATAAGTGATATCTTCAGCCTTTCGGCTGGTGCTCTCTACTCTATGCAGGGATGCAAAAATACAGTCGCTGGTGTTGACGTGACTACTAAGCTCGACTATATCAATGTTCCTATCCTTGCCAACGTATATGTTGTTAAGGGTCTTGCCGTGAAACTTGGTATTCAGCCTGGTTTCAACGTGACACATGAGGTAAAGGCTGAGAAGGGTAGCACAAGTGGTACTACCGACCTTTCTGGCATCAAGAGTGTCGACTTTTCTATTCCAGTAGGTCTTTCTTACGAAATTAACAATTTCGTAATCGACGGTCGCTACAACTTCGGAGTTACAAAGATTGCCGACGACGTTGACTCAAAGAACAGCGTTTTCCAGTTCACTCTGGGTTATAAGTTCGCTCTGTAATCGGTTGGCTCTGTAATCGAGTCTAAAAAGAAAATAGATAAAATACATAACTTTTAATCCCCGGCAGTCCGAAGAAAGGAATCTGTCGGGGATTTTTTCAAGCAATATTAACAATAAATTTGGAATGAAGAATATCAATACCCGTCGCAGCATACGCAAGTATGCCGACACCCCAGTGAGTGACGAGTTGCTGCGCCGCCTTTTGAGCGAGGCAGAGCGTACACAGACAATGGGCAATCTACAGTTCTATAGTGTGGTGGTGACACGCTCCGACGAGATGAAGCGCCGTCTTGCTCCTGCCCACTTCAATCAGCCAATGGTGACAGAGGCTCCCGTTGTGCTTACGTTCTGTGCCGACACGCGCCGCACGTCAGTGTGGGCTGACAACCGTCAGGCTGTTCCTGGCTACGACAATTTCCTGTCGTATCAGAATGCCGCAACCGATGCGTTGTTGTTCTGCCAGACATTCTGCAATCTTGCTGAGGACGAAGGGCTGGGATGCTGCTTTCTTGGCACCACCGTGTATATGCCTCAAATGATAATCGACACTCTGCAGCTCCCGCGCCTGGTGATGCCCGTTGCAACAATAACGCTTGGATGGCCCGACGAGCAGCCGCCATTGACCGACCGACTTCCGCTCGACGCTATTATGCATAGTGAGACCTACACCGATTATACTCCCAAGAGCATAGACCAATTCTATGCCGAAAAGGAGGCTTTGGAGGAAAACCGCGAGTTCTGCCGCATCAACAACAAACAGACTCTTGCTCAGGTTTATACCGACTGCCGTTATACTAAGAAAGACAATGAGGCAATGTCGGAAGGTATGTTGGAGGCTTTGCGCAAGCAGGGCTTCTTGGAGTAAAATAGTACTATTCGCATGATGAAATCCATTTCGCTTTACGAACTCAATTCGCTCGTGGCGTCGGTCATCGACACTGTGTTGCCCGACGACTACTGGGTGGAGGCGGAATTGTCTGAAGCGCGTGAGGTGCGTGGACATTGCTATATGGAACTGGTGCAAAAAGACGAGCGTTCCAATACGCCCATCGCCCGTGCCTCGGCCAAGTGTTGGGCTTCGCGATGGTCGCTACTGCGTCCTATGTTTGAACGTGTCACTGGACAGCGGCTCCATTCGGGTATGAAGGTGATGCTGCGCGTACATGCCCAATTTCATGCAGCTTATGGATTCTCATGGATAGTGTCCGACATCAATCCTGAGTATACCATGGGCGACTTGATGCGCCGCCGCCAAGAGATAGTGAGACAATTGAAGGCTGAGGGTGTGTTCGACTTGCAGCGCGAGCTTTTTATCCCAGCCTTTGCCCAGAGGGTGGCTGTGGTGTCGAGCGACGGAGCCGCTGGCTATGGCGACTTCTGTCGCCAATTGATGGACAACTCGTCGGGCTATATTTTCCATGTCGAGCTTTTCGCCGCTATCATGCAGGGCGAAGCGGTGGAGCAGAGTGTGATTGCGGCACTCAACCGAATTTATGAACGCCAGAATGAGTTCGATTGTGTTGTAATCATACGTGGCGGTGGAGCTACGAGCGACCTTTCTGGGTTCGATACGCTTGCTTTGGCTGAGAATGTGGCAAACTTCCCATTGCCAGTAATCACTGGCATAGGCCACGACCGCGACGAGTGTGTACTCGATATGGTAGCCAACACTCGGGTCAAAACACCTACGGCTGCCGCACAGTTGCTTGTGGACAATCTTGCCCACACCGACTCGCTCATTGATAACTTGCGCCAGCGTATAGTGCAGTCGGTACAGTATAGAATGCAGTCGGAGAGTCTGCGCCTGAAGGCTCTATCCGAACGTATCCCAGTGTTATTCTCGCTTGTCAGTGTTCGCGAGCGTGGACATGTGGACAGCATCTCACAGCGCATCATTTCTGCCATACAACGCCGCATCGACATGGAGAAAAACAAGGTGAACGCAGTTGAGTCGATGATTAAGGACGGTACTTTGCGCCGCATGACCGTCGAGAATCACCGGCTCGAAATACTTTCGCAGCGCATAGAGGCAGAGAACCCGCAGCGTCTTTTGCGCCGTGGCTACAGCATTACGACTTTTGAGGGGCGTGCCGTGCGCGACGCTTCGCAATTGACTAAGGGAGCGACGGTGGAGACAAGAGTGGAGCGAGGAAGCTTCAAGTCGACTGTTGAATAATACATAAAAAACAACATGGACAACCGTGGTATAAATCATTGCCACAGTTGTCCATGTTTTTTTGTTTATGTTGTCTTTAAGAAAAGACTTAAAAGTGTTTGCTTTTAGAAGACGAAAGTGCGTACAATGTAGTACGACACGATACCTGCAAGATAGCCCAGGGCTGCAATCCATGTTATCTTCTTCATGTACCATCCGAAGGTAATCTTCTCAAGTCCCATCACAACAACGCCAGCCGCGCTGCCAATGATGAGCATAGAGCCTCCGACACCGGCACAGTAGGCGAGCAATTGCCAGAAGATGCCGTCAACAGCCATGTCGCCAGTAGCGGCAACAGGATACATACCCATACAACCTGCTACGAGAGGCACGTTGTCGACGATGCTCGAAAGCACACCGATGATGCCAGTCACGAGATAGTGGTTGCCGTTGAATATTACGTTGAGGCCTTCGCCCATTGCTGCGAGAACGCCCACCTCTGAGAGACATGACACAGCCATGAGAATACCAAGGAAGAAGAGTATGGTAGACATATCTACGCGCGAAAGCAGGTTGGTGACACGCTTCTGGGTGCCCTCGTCATCGTGTCCGCGGTGCAAGTGGCGGTAGAAAACCTCGGTTGCAGTCCACAATACGCCGAGAACAAGCAGTATGCCTACGAACGGCGGCAGGTGGGTGAGGCTCTTGAACACCGGAACAAACATTAAACCACCTACACCAATCCAGAACACAGCCTTGCGCTGCAATTCTGTGAAGTCGCTTGCCGAACTATCGGCACCCTCCTTGATTTCGGGAATGTGAAGCTCGCCTTTAAGGTGGTACTGAAGTATTATGGCTGGGATAATCATTGATACGAGTGACGGAATGATAATCTCGCTAATCACTCCAACGGCAGTGATGAGTCCCTTGTTCCACAGCATGATGGTGGTCACGTCGCCGATAGGCGAGAAGGCTCCACCAGAGTTGGCAGCGATGACAACGAGCGAAGCGTAGATGAGTCGGTCCTGACGCTCGCTTACGAGCTTGCGCAGAATCATTATCATCACGATACTTGTGGTGAGGTTGTCTAGGATTGCCGATAGTATGAATGTTATGAAGGCGATGCGCCAAAGCAAAGCGCGCTTAGAGCGTGTCTTCATTACCTTGCGTACCCAGTTGAAGCCACCGTTTTGGTCGACAATCTCGACGATAGTCATGGCGCCCATAAGGAAGAAGAGTGTTGTTGACGTGTCGCCGAGGTGTTCCTGGATTATCGATGTCACTTTCTCTGCCATTCCTGCGATGCCCCCATTATACTCTGGGTGCATTACTGAGAGATACTGTAGCGGATCGAACATGTAAAGAGTCCAGCACGCCACAAACATAAGCAATGCCACTGCGGCTTTGTTCACCTTTGTCAGGCTCTCAGTGGCTATGCATGCATAACCAAACACAAAAGCCGCGACAATAACAATTGTTAATGTTGTCATAAAGTTTTTTGTTTGAGTTTTTTGTAATTTGTAGTATTATTTGCTGTCGATTAACATCGGCGATGCAAAATTAGGTAAAAAAAGTCAAACTTGCAACCCTATATATATATTAAATAGGTGTCAATTGTTTATGTCTTTAATGTGAATTCGAATTTTAATCCTCCGTTAATATTGTTTGCTACGCTTATAGTGCCTCCGTGTAGCAGTATTGCGTTCTTTACGATGGCAAGTCCGAGTCCTGTGCCTCCCATTTTGCGCGAGCGTCCCTTGTCGACACGATAGAATCGCTCGAATAGTCGCGAAAGGTGCTCGGGCGACACACCGATGCCGTTGTCGGCGAAGGTGAAGTGCCACTTTTCAGTGTGTCCCATGTCGTTATCGCTGCGCTGTGCAGTCAGTGTGATGGTGGTGCCAGTGCCAGCATAGGCTATGGCGTTGTCGGTGAGGTTGCGGAACACACTGTAGAGTAGGCTTTGATTACCTCTGACAACGATATTGTCGGGCATGAGGTTGTTGAATGTCATGTCTTTTTGCTGTAGTTGCAGTGCCGTCTCTTTTTGTATGTTGGCAACGAGTGTCGATAGGTTCACATTCTCGGTGCTTGTCATTTCCGGCGCGTCGTCCATACGGTTTAGTGTCGAGATGTCTTGCAGCAGTGATGTGAGCCGTTGTGACTGTGCATAGCTGCGTTGCAGAAACTGTTCGCGCATGGTGTCGCTGATGTTTGGATTTTCGAGAATTGTCTCCAAATAACCTTGTATGCTTGCCACCGGTGTCTTCAGTTCATGGGCTATATTCTGTGTGAGCTGTCGTTTCAGAATGTCCTGCTCGCGTCGTGTGGTCTGTAGCCTCTTGTAGATTTTTATAATCCTTTCGGCAATCTCGCCCAGTTCGTCGGCAGGAAAGGCGGCGAGGTCTTCGGTGTCGAGCGATTCGTTGTGGTCGGCTCTTGATGCGAAAGTGCGCAGTTTGCTTATGTTGTCGCCGAGCCTCACCGTAAATCTATATAGTATCACCGTTAGAAAAAGTATGGCTCCTATCGAGAACCATATATAGTGTTGGTCGGCTTGCAGTGACTTAGCGAGGTCGCTGGTGTAGGGCAGTGCGGAGCGTATAATAATAGAGTCGTGCGGGAAATAGGTTGCCGAATAGAAATAGTCGCTGTTCATCGTCTTACTGTTGCGGTCGACGGTTGAGCCTGTTCCATTTCTTAGGGCTTCGGCAATTTCGGGGCGCGACGCATGGTTGGATAGGTGTGAGTATTGCTTTAGACGGCTGTCGTATATCACTTTGCCTTGCGGAGTGATAAGCGTCACGCGTAGGTTCTGTATATAGTGTTTTCTTACATAGTTGTCGAAAGTCAACTCAGTATGATTGCTCGACGACGAGTAGAATCCCTCCATTTGCTTGTTGAAGAACTGAAGTTTCATGTTCAGCGTGTCAATCTTGAATTGTTTCTCGCGTGCCTGTTGGAATACGATGAATGCAACGGCAAACACGAGGAACACTGACAGCACGCTCAAGTATAGTTTTGTACCTATGGATATTCGCATGACTTTATTATTACTTATAATTATTGGATGTTAACTCCTTCTGCGTCGAATTGTTAGTTTCTACTCACGCATCGAAGTAATATCCGAATCCAAGGCGTGTTACAATACATTTTGCAAAACGCCCGATTTTCTTGCGCAGTCGGGTGATGTTCACATCCACCGTGCGGTCGAGCACCAACACGTCTTTGGGCCATATTCGCTCAATGAGTTCTTGGCGCGAGAACACACGTCCGCGTTCGTCGAGAAGAAGGTGAAGCAGTTCAAACTCTGTTTTTGTGAACGGCACGTCTTCGCCGTCGATAGTCACGGTCTTTTTGTCGAGGTTCATAATAATGCCTTGATAGGCGAGTGTTTGTGGTTCTCCCTCTGGGTCGGGTTGGGCTGTGCGGCGAAGCACTGCACGCACACGTACCATCACCTCGCGCAGTGAGAATGGTTTCGAAATATAGTCGTCGGCACCAAGGTTGAAGCCTGTCACGGTGTCGTTTTCGGTGTCGCGCGCAGTGAGGAAGATGATAGGAACATTGGCTGTCAGAGGGCTCTCCTTCAGCTTGCGTGCCATGGCAAACCCCGACATTCCGCCCATCATAACGTCCAAAAGCAGGAGGTCGAATGAAGTGATGTCGTTTTCCAATGCTTCCTCGGCAGAAGTGGCTGTTGTCACCTCGTAGCCTTCGGTCTCAAGATTAAACTTTAGGATTTCAAGCAAGTCCTGCTCGTCGTCCACAACAAGTATTCGCTGGTTCTGTTTCATTTTTTTGAATTGTATCAAGTGTTACAAAACTTATCAGTTGCAAAGATACATATAATGTGTATTAAATGCGTTTCATTCATGTTACAATTTTATTTCGCCCACTTAGCGACTGTATTTAGGGTGAAAAAACTATGGTTGTAGTGCCACTTTTGAAATCCACAATTCGTATACTCAATCTACAGCAACATGGCTTGCATAGTATAAAATTTAAATATATGGCATTATTTTTTGTCCTTTCGCCGATTTGCATTAACTTTGCATAATGCATAACTAATTGTTGTAGTTTTCCTAAAATATGCCACAATGTTTTGCACTCTCAAATGTAGTTTCATGAACAACGACAAATTAGAACTCTTAGACAAGATACAGTATCCTGATGACTTGCGCCGGCTGAGCGTGGGAGAACTGCCAGAACTTTGCGCCGAACTGCGCCGCGACATTATTGGAGAGCTTGCCGAAAACCCCGGTCATCTCGCCTCGTCGCTCGGTGTGGTTGAGATTACTGTTGCCCTTCATTATGTGTTCAACACTCCATACGACCGCATCGTGTGGGACGTTGGGCATCAGGCATATGGCCATAAGATTCTCACTGGGCGTAAGGACACTTTCTGCACAAACCGCAAGTTGCATGGTGTGCGTCCATTCCCGTCTCCAGTCGAGAGCGAATACGATTCTTTCACATGCGGCCACGCTTCCAACTCCATATCTGCCGCTCTCGGCATGGCTGTGGCTGCCCACAAGACAGGCAACGACAACCGCCATGTCGTAGCGGTGATAGGCGATGGTGCGATGTCGGGCGGACTCGCCTTTGAGGGTCTTAACAATGTCTCGTCGTCGCCCAACGACTTGCTCATCATTCTTAATGACAACGACATGAGTATCGACCATGCCGTAGGTGGCATGGAGAAATACCTGCTAAACCTCGATACCAACGCCACATACAACCGTCTGCGCGACCGTGCGTCGAAATGGTTGCACGCAAAGGGTTATCTTAATGACGACCGTCGCAAGGGACTCATTCGGCTTAACAATGCATTGAAGTCGGCACTTGCCCACCAACAGAATATTTTCGAGGGCATGAACATACGCTACTTCGGACCGTTCGACGGCAACGACGTGGTTGAAGTGGTGCGCTTGCTTGAGCAATTGAAAGACATGCGAGGACCAAAACTTCTGCATCTGCACACCGTAAAGGGCAAGGGTTACAAGCCTGCCGAGGAGCAGGCCACAATATGGCACGCCCCAGGAAAGTTCGATCCGGAGACTGGCGAGCGAATTGCCGACAGCAATCCTTATCCCCTTAAGTATCAGGAGGTGTTTGGAAAGACCCTGCTTGAGCTTGCCCATATCAATAAGAATATTGTGGGGGTGACACCGGCGATGCCCACTGGATGCTCAATGGACATTATGATGAAGGCAATGCCCGACCGCGTGTTTGATGTTGGCATTGCCGAGGGACATGCCGTCACATTCTCTTGCGGTATGGCAAAAGATGGGTTAATGCCGTTCTGTAACATATACAGTGCTTTCGCCCAGCGTGCCTATGATAATATAATTCACGACGCTGCTATACTTAATCTTCCAGTGGTGTTTTGTCTCGACCGCTCTGGACTTGTCGGTGAGGACGGACCAACCCATCATGGTGTGTTCGACATAGCAGCACTGCGCCCCGTGCCCAATCTTACTCTGTGCTCGCCTATGGACGAATGTGAGTTGAGAAGAATGATGTATACGGCTCAGTTGCCAGGCAAGGGCACAGTGGTGATTCGCTATCCACGAGGCAAGGGAGTAAGACACGAGGATTGGGAGTGCCCATTTGAGGAGATTCCCGTGGGCAAGGGACGCTGCATCTGTGAAGGTTCGGATGTGGCTGTGCTAAGCTATGGACCCATTGGCAACAATGTGCAGCGTGTGATTGGTGAATTGCGCGACGAAGGAAGCCAACTTAGTGTGGCGCATTACGACATGCGTTTCTGCAAGCCTCTCGATACCGCGCTGCTTGAAGATATAGCCTCGCGATTCAAGCGCATTGTCACCGTTGAGGATGCACAGCGTGCTGGCGGCTTTGGCTCAGCCGTACTCGAATGGATGAACGACAATGATAAAGAGGTGAAAGTGCAGCGCATAGGTCTGCCCGACGAGTTTATCGAGCATGGCACTGTAAATCAACTGAAGGAAATTGCCGGTATCGACAATGAGACAATAAAGGAAGCTATACAGGGAATAATAAAGCCTTAGAACGTTTTAAAGAAGCTAAATAAAAGCTTAGAATGCTCGGATATTTCCCCTACAAGCTTTAGTTTTATTAAATACAATAACAATGAAAATCATTATAGCCGGAGCCTACGCCATAGGCACACATCTTGCCAGACTTCTATCAAGAGAGCACGACGACATCACCGTTATGGATCCCGACGAGGAGCGACTGTCACGTATCGGCTCGGATGTCGATATCCTTACCATGGAGGCAATGCCTACAAGTGTCAAGGCACTGAGAAGAGCCGGTGCCGATAAAGCCGACCTCTTCATAGCTGTAACGCCCGACGAAAGCCAGAATATGGCTTCGTGCACCCTCGCCAAGGCTCTTGGTACCAAGAAGACGGTTGCTAAAATCGATAATTCGGAATATATAGAGCCGGAACTGAAGGAGTTTTTTGCAGGACTTGGTGTAAGTTCGATAATATATCCAGAGATGCTTGCAGCTATCGACATCAATAATGGACTGAAGATGTCGTGGGTGCGCCAAAGATGGGATGTGCACGACGGGGCTCTCGTGATGTTGGGAGTGAAGCTTCGCGAGAGCTGCACAATTCTCGACAAGCCTCTGCGCGACCTTTGTGGCCCCGACGATCCTTATCATATCGTGGCTATCAAGCGTCAGGGCGATACCATAATTCCTGGAGGTAACGACTGTCTACAGATGTACGACCTAGCTTACTTCATGACCACCAAGCAATACATCCCCTATATTCGCAAGATAGTAGGCAAGGAGCACTATGTCGACGTGAAAAACGTGATGATTATGGGAGGTGGAGCCACGGCTGTGCGTACTGTGAAAACAATGCCGAGCTATATGGATGTGAAGATTATCGAGACCGACGAGCAGCGATGCGAACGACTTAACTCCATACTCGAGAACGACAAGGCACTTATCATCAATGGCGACGGACGCGACCTCGGATTACTCACCGAGGAAGGTATAAAAAACACACAGGCGTTTGTGGCACTTACTGGCAATGCCGAGACCAATATCCTTGCCTGCCTCACTGCCAAGCGAATGGGAGTTAGAAAGACTGTAGCCATGGTTGAGAATATCGACTATGTGAGCATGGCTGAGAGTCTTGATATAGGCACTATCATCAACAAGAAGTCGATAGCGGCAAGTCATATCTACCAGATGATGCTCGACGCAAATGTACACAATGTACGTTTTCTTATGACTGCCAACGCTGATGTGGCTGAGTTCATCCCGTCGGAAGGCTCAAAAGTAACACGTAAGCCAGTGAAAGACCTCGGACTGCCTAAGGGCATGACTATTGGTGGACTTGTGCGCGACGGTCAGGGACTGCTTGTGTCGGGTAATACCCTTATACATCCAGGTGACTCTGTCATGGTGTTCTGTCACAACATTAACATGAAGAAGATAGAAAAACTCTTTCTATGATAAACCTCAGACTTATATACAAGATTATAGGGTCACTGCTCTTCATTGAGGCGATGATGTTTCTGGTGTGTCTTGGTGTGTCGGTTTACTACCATGAGGACGACATCTTCGCCTTCATCTGTTCGGTGGTGATATCGGCAGGCATAGGTTTTGTTTTGCGCTGCTTAGGCAGAAACTGCGACAACAACCTCTCGCGACGCGACGCCTATCTTGTGGTTACGCTTACGTGGGTGGTTTTCTCGCTCTTCGGCACGTTGCCCTTCCTTATAGGCGGCTATCTGCACTCGTTTACCGACGCCTTCTTCGAGACAATGTCGGGATTCACCACTACCGGAGCCTCCATTATCGACGATGTGGACGCTCTGCCACACGGCATTCTGTTTTGGCGCTCGTTTACCCAGTGGATAGGCGGTCTTGGTATCGTGTTCTTCACGATAGCCCTTCTGCCGTCGTTGGTGGGAGGTAGCGTAAAGGTGTTTGCAGCCGAGGCTACGGGCCCTATAAAGACCAAGCTTCACCCCCGACTCAGTACCAATGCCAAGTGGATATGGGTGGTATACTTATGTATCACGTTGCTGTGTATTGTTGCGCTGAAGTTAGCCGGAATGGATTTCTTTAGCAGCGTGAACTACAGCTTCACTACAGCCGCTACGGGTGGATTTGCCACACATAGCGACTACAGCTATCTTACCCCCGTGGTGCAGTATATCGTAACCTTCTTCTGCTTTGTATCGGGCATCAACTTCACCATGCTTTACATCACGGCGTCGAAGCGCAAGATAAGTACACTGTTCAATAGTGCCGAATGCAAGTTCTACTTCTTTGTAGTAGTGGCCTTCACACTATTCATAGCCTTCGAGTTGATGTGGAAGAACGGCTACGCGCTTGAGCCTGCGTTGCGCAGCAGCGTGTTTCATGTGGTGTCGTTCATTACCACAACAGGTCTTCTGGCCGACGACCCTGCAGTATGGCCGCACGTTACGTGGGTGGTGCTTGCTGTATGTATGTTCTTTGGAGCGTGCTCTGGCTCAACCAGTGGTGGCTTTAAGTGCATTCGTTGCGTTATGCTATTGAAGATAATAAAAAACGAGTTTCGACAGATGTTGCACCCCAATGCTGTGTTGCCCATGCGTGTGGACGGTACAAATGTACCATCGTCTAAGCGTGTAACGCTGCTCGCTTTTTTGTCGATTTACCTTATGCTGTGTCTCTTCTGTTCGTTCTCTATGATAGCCATGGGCATAGACAACACCAATGCCATAACTATCACGCTCAGTTCGCTGGGTAATGTTGGACCGACACTCGGCACCGAGATAGGACCTACGATGTCGTGGAGTGAGTTGCCCGTGGCTGCAAAATGGATATGTTCGGTGCTTATGCTCATCGGACGTCTTGAAATCTTCAGCGTACTGGTGATATTCACACCACAGTTCTGGGAGGAGAACTAGCCATACGGAATTAGGAATTTTGAGTTTTGAATTTTGAATTGTTCTCGGCTGACGCCTGCGATTTTGAATTAGAAATTTTGATTTATAACATTTACTAAATACAATTATTATGGAACCAATGAAATTTAACGCGCTGCTCAAGTCTACAATTTGGGGTGGCGAGAAGATTATCCCTTTCAAGCACCTTGACGTGCAGCAGGAGAATGTGGGCGAGAGCTGGGAGATTTCTGGCGTGCCTGGCAATGAGACTGTTGTTAGCAATGGTGAGTATGCTGGCAAGAAGCTCAATGAGGTTGTTGCTGAGTTGAAGGAAAAGCTTGTTGGTAAGGACAACTATGAGCGTTTCGGCAATGAGTTCCCGTTGCTCATCAAGTTCATCGACGCTCGTCAGGATCTCTCTATTCAGGTTCATCCTACCGACGAGATTGCCAAGCGTCAGGGCAAGGAGCGTGGCAAGACAGAGATGTGGTATCTGCTCGATTCTGACAAGGACGCTACTCTGCTCTGTGGACTCAAGCAGCAAATCACTCCCACACAGTATGCCGAAATGGTTGAGAACGATACAATCTGTGATGCCATCTCGCGTTACAATGTGAAGGAGGGCGACTGCTTCTTCCTTCCTGCTGGACGCATCCACGCTATTGGTACAGGTTGTTTCCTCGCCGAGATACAGCAGACCAGCGATGTCACCTATCGTATCTACGACTTCAAGCGTAAAGACAAGGATGGCAACTATCGCGAATTGCACACCAAGCAGGCTGCCGAGTGCATCAATTATAATGTGGAGAGCAACTATCGCACAGAGTATACTCCGGTGAAGAACCAGGGAGTAAGTCTCGTACAGTGTCCTTATTTTAATACTGCTGTTTACGACCTTGACGAGCCGATGACTCTCGACTATTCTGAACTTGACAGTTTCGTAATCCTTATAGGTTTGAAAGGTGAGGCAACAATCACCGACAACGAGGGCAACACTGTCACACTCAAAGCTGGCGAGAGCATGCTTGTTCCAGCTACAACAAACACTCTGAAGGTGGATGGAACTCTCAAGTTCCTCGAAACCTATGTGTAAACTGTGTATACGTATAATTTTATAGAGGAGACTATCGTCAAATATGAGGCGTGGTCTCCTCTTTTTTATACAAATACCATACATGTGGTATGCTAAATAGCTAATTTAGGCGATTGCGTATGCTTATATTTTGCCGTAACTTTGCAAACGTAAAACAAGATAAGAAGAAAAACACATATTATTTAACAATCGTGACGCTATGAGGCAGTCGCTTATGTGCGGTAATAAAACAAATGTCGCACAACAATTGCCGATAGGCGTTAAAAACAAAGAAAGGGCAAAAAAATGAGTAACAAAAAACTTCACTTCGAGACACTCCAACTTCATGTAGGTCAGGAAAATCCAGATCCGGCAACCGACGCACGTGCTGTGCCTATCTACCAGACAACCTCTTACGTGTTCCGCAACTCTCAGCATGCTGCCGACCGTTTTGGACTGCGTGATGCTGGCAATATCTACGGACGTCTTACTAATTCCACCCAGGGAGTGTTTGAAGATCGTGTTGCAGCCCTTGAGGGTGGTGTCGCTGGTCTTGCAGTGGCTTCGGGTGCAGCAGCTGTGACCTACGCCTTGCAGAACATACTTCAGGTAGGCGATCATATTGTAGCTGCCGACAATATGTATGGTGGCTCATTCAACCTCATCACACATACACTTTCTACGCAGGGAATCACCAATACCATTGTAAATGTCAACGACCTCGAAGCTCTTGAGGCTGCCATCAAACCCAATACAAAGGTGGTGTATGCCGAGACATTCGGCAATCCCAACTCCGACGTGACCAACCTTGAGGCAGTGGCAGCCGTAGCCCACCGCCATAACATACCGTTCATCGTCGACAACACCTTCGGCACACCTTATATTATACGACCGATTGAGCACGGAGCAGACATTGTTGTACACTCTGCAACAAAGTTCATCGGTGGTCATGGCTCAAGTCTGGGTGGTGTAATAGTCGACGGCGGAACTTTCGACTGGAAGGCAAACGCCGACAAGTATCCGACACTTGCCAAGCCAGACCCCAGCTATCATGGGGCTGTGTTTGCAGATGTAGCTGGCAAAGCGGCATTTGTGACACGTATACGCGCTGTCATACTACGTGACACGGGTGCCACAATTTCACCGTTCAATGCATGGATTCTGCTTCAGGGACTTGAAACTCTTTCACTGCGTGTGGAACGCCATGTGGCTAACGCATTGAAAGTGGTGAAGTATCTTGCCGATAATCCTAAGGTCGAGAAGGTGAACCATCCGTCGTTGACCTCGCATCCCGACCATCAGCTCTATGAGAAGTATTTCCCCAATGGCGGCGGTTCGATATTCACTTTCGAGATTAAGGGCGGACAGGAAGCTGCTTGGAAATTTATCGACCACTTGCAGATTTTCTCTCTGCTTGCCAATGTAGCCGATGTGAAGAGTCTTGCTATACATCCTGCCACAACTACCCACTCGCAGATGTCGCCCGAGGAACTCGCACAACAACACATCACGCCGTCGACTATCCGACTGAGCATCGGCACTGAACATATCGACGACATTATCGACGACCTACAGCAGGCGTTCGATGCAATATAATAAAAAAACATACCATCATGACAAAGATAGCCAAGAAACTCATTGAGCTTATCGGCAATACGCCTTTGCTCGAACTCGGTACCTATTCTGCAAAGCGAGACATCGAGACTCCCATTGTCGCCAAAGTGGAATATTTCAATCCAGGTGGTAGTGTGAAAGATCGTGTGGCATTGGCTATGGTTGAGGCTGCCGAACGCAGTGGAAAGTTGCAACCAGGTGCCACAATCATTGAGCCTACGAGCGGCAACACCGGTGTGGGCTTGGCTCTTGTATCAGCTGTGAAAGGATATAAGCTCATTCTTACAATGCCCGAAACAATGAGTGTAGAGCGCCGTAATCTTGTGAAAGCTTACGGCGCCAAAGTTAAACTTACCCCGGGTAAGGATGGAATGGCCGGAGCTATACGCGCTGCAGAGGAACTTCGCGACGCCACACCCGGTTCTGTGATACTCCAGCAGTTTGAAAATCCTGCCAATCCGCAGTGCCACTTTATGACTACGGGTGTAGAAATATGGCAACAGACCGACGGCAAGGTCGACGTGTTTGTAGCCGGAGTAGGTACTGGAGGAACTGTGTCGGGCATAGGAAAGCGCCTTAAAGACTACAATTCAGACATAAAGGTGGTGGCTGTGGAGCCAGCTTCGTCGCCAGTGTTGAGCGGTGGCAAGAGTGGACCGCACAAAATACAGGGTATAGGAGCTGGATTTGTGCCATTGACCTATGATGCCAGTGTTGTAGACGAGGTTGTGTGTGTAGATAACGATGATGCTATCCTCACTGGTCGCCAACTTGCATCCGAGGAAGGATTGCTTGTGGGCATCAGTTCGGGTGCTGTCGTATATGCCGCCACGTTGTTGGCGCAGCGACCCGAATATCGTGGCAAACGCATAGTGGTGCTTCTGCCAGACACTGGCGAGCGCTATCTCTCTACTGTATTGTATGCTTTTGAAGAATACCCATTGTAGAACTTGTCTGCTTAATTGTTTTTCTTAAAAAAGTGACATAAGTACCATTATCGCCATAACAGACTTGAAATCAAATTTTTAACGGCTGGTAGATACATGTCACATTTTGAATTCAGAGGTGGAATGTGCCAGTCAAAAGGTAAGTGTATACGCGATGTTAGTATATAGACATCAAAAAAATATCGCTCAAGAATAAAAGCTTGAGCGATATTTTTGTTCATTCGTATAAAACATTTCTGTCTTTTATCACTCCAGATATCGGATGAACCATTTTTTACTATCTAATGCTTGATAATATAGGTGTTAATTTGTATTATTGTCAGTTGACAGATAATAAAAAGACGACAAACAGTAATTCTGTCAAAAAAATGTATTAACTTTGCAGATGCTTGGGCATATTAAGGCAAAGACCCCTTACATTCTGCGCCTTGCAAGTTCAAGCCCAATAGTGAGAATTTAATTTCCAAAACAACTATACAAGCAGTATGATTCTATTTTTCATGACTCCAAGCAAGAGCGTGATTGCCACAGAAGTGGATCACCAGCTCTCTCAAGACGAGATCAATGAACTGTGTTGGCTTTACGGCGGTGCCACTCTCATCGAGGGTGAGACTGTCGAGGGCTTCTTTGTGGGTCCGCGCCGCGAAATGATTACTCCATGGAGTACGAATGCCGTAGAGATAACTCAGAACATGAGCCTCCACGGCATTTCGCGTATTGAGGAATACTTCCCCGTAAGCTCTAAGGATGCCGACCACGACCCGATGCTCCAGCGCATGTACGAGGGTTTGAACCAGGCTATTTTCACCGTTAATCATGCTCCCGAACCCATCAAGCGTGTGGAGAACATCGAGGAATACAACGAGCAGGAAGGTTTGGCTCTGTCGGCAGAGGAGATTGAGTATCTCCACAAGATAGAGAAGGAGTTGGGTCGTCCATTGACCGATTCTGAAATCTTCGGTTTCGCACAGATCAACTCAGAGCATTGCCGCCACAAGATATTCGGTGGCACGTTCATCATCGACGGCAAGGAGATGGAGTCGTCGCTGTTTGCAATGATTAAGCAGACCACCAAGGAGAATCCTAACAAGATTCTCTCGGCTTATAAGGATAATGTGGCTTTCGCTCAGGGTCCGGTTGTTGAGCAGTTTGCTCCTAAGGACCAGTCTACTTCAGACTACTTCCAGGTGAAGGACATAGAGAGCGTTATCTCGCTCAAGGCCGAGACCCACAACTTCCCTACTACTGTTGAGCCATTCAATGGTGCCGCTACAGGTACTGGTGGTGAGATTCGCGACCGTATGGGTGGTGGCGTAGGTTCATGGCCTATCGCTGGTACTGCTGTCTACATGACTGCTTATCCTCGCCTCAAGGACGACGACAACCTGACACGCGACTGGGAGGATATCATGCCCGTGCGTAAGTGGTTGTATCAGACTCCTGAGCAGATTCTTATCAAGGCTTCTAATGGTGCCTCTGATTTCGGCAATAAGTTCGGACAGCCGCTCATCACTGGTTCTGTGCTCACATTCGAGCATCAGGAGGGTAACGAGAAGTATGCCTACGACAAGGTTATCATGCTTGCCGGCGGTGTGGGCTATGGCACAAAGCGCGACTGCTTGAAGAAGGAGCCGCAGAAGGGCAATAAAGTTGTTGTCGTAGGTGGTGACAACTATCGCATCGGTCTCGGTGGTGGTTCTGTATCGTCGGTTGACACTGGTCGTTACAGCAATGGTATTGAGCTGAACGCAGTTCAGCGTGCCAACCCTGAGATGCAGAAGCGTGCATACAACCTCGTTCGCGCTCTTTGCGAGGAGGATGTGAATCCTGTTGTTAGTATCCACGATCATGGTTCAGCTGGTCATCTCAACTGTCTCTCCGAGCTTGTGGAGGACTGTGGTGGCGAGATCGACATGACCAAGTTGCCTATCGGCGACAAGACTCTTTCGTCTAAGGAAATCATCGCCAACGAGAGTCAGGAGCGTATGGGCTTGCTCATCGATGAGAAGCATATCGACCACGTGCGCCGCATAGCCGAGCGCGAGCGTGCTCCGCTGTATGTGGTTGGCGAGACCACTGGCGACGCCCACTTCTCATTCAAGCAGGGCGACGGTGTGAAGCCTTTCGACCTCGACGTTGCTCAGATGTTCGGTCATTCACCGAAGACCATCATGCGCGACGAGACCGTGGAGCGTCACTACAAGGATGCCGAGTATACTCATGAGGAAACTTCAGAGAACGGCAAGGACGACGTTCTCGACAAATATGTTAGCCGCGTACTGCAGCTTGAGGCTGTGGCATGTAAGGACTGGTTGACCAACAAGGTTGACCGCTCTGTAACGGGTAAGATTGCACGCCAGCAGTGCCAGGGTCAGATTCAGTTGCCTCTATCCGACTGTGGTGTTGTTGCTCTCGACTACCGTGGCAAGAAGGGTATCGCTACAGCTCTCGGTCATGCACCGCAGGCTGGTTTGGCTTCGCCCGAGGCAGGTTCTGTTCTTTCTGTTGCCGAGGCTCTGACCAACATCGTTTGGGCTCCTCTCGCCGATGGTATGGACAGCCTTTCACTCTCAGCCAACTGGATGTGGCCATGCCGCTCGCAGAAGGGCGAGGACGCTCGTCTCTACAGTGCTGTTCAGGCATTGAGCGAGTTCTGCTTGGCTTTGAAGGTTAATGTTCCTACAGGTAAGGACTCTTTGTCATTGAGTCAGCAGTATCCCAACGGCGAGAAGATCATCGCTCCGGGCACTGTTATCGTGAGTGCTGGTGGCGAGGTTTCTGATATCCGCAAGGTTGTTTCGCCTGTATTGGTTAACGACAAGAACTCTTCACTCTATCATATCGACTTCTCGTTCGACGAGCAGCGTCTTGGCGGTAGTGCCTTTGCTCAGAGCCTCGGCTTCGTAGGCGACGACGTTCCTACTGTTAAGAACCCCGAATACTTCGTTGACTGCTTCAACGCTGTTCAGGACATGATTGAGAAGGGTTGGATTATGGCTGGTCACGACATCTCTGCTGGCGGTCTTATCACAACATTGCTCGAGATGTGCTTCGCCAATACTGAGGGTGGTATGCACGTCAACCTGCACAACCTTGCTGGCAACGACATCATCAAGATGCTCCTTGCCGAAAACCCAGGCGTTGTAATCCAGGTTTCTGACAAGTACAAGGAGGAGTTCAAGGACTACATGGAGGAAAACGGCATAGGCTATGCAAAGATTGGCTACCCAACTCCGACAGAGCGTACCATCGTTATCAAGAAGGACGAGTATACTCATACCTTCGACATCGATGCTATGCGCGACATATGGTACAAGACTTCTTATCTGCTCGACCGCGACCAGAGCTTCAACGGTTGTGCTGCTCAGCGCCGCGACAACTACAAGAAGCAGCCTATTGAGATGAAGTTCCACGACTCGTTCAAGGGCACTCTCGATAGCTATGGCATATCTGCTGACCGTCGCACTCCGTCGGGCATCAAGGCTGCTATCATCCGTGAGAAGGGTACCAACGGCGAGCGCGAGATGGCTTACTCTCTCTATCTTGCAGGTTTCGACGTGAAGGACGTCATGATGACCGACCTCATCACTGGCCGCGAGACTCTTGAGGATGTCAACATGATTGTGTTCTGTGGTGGATTCTCTAACTCCGACGTTCTTGGTTCGGCTAAGGGTTGGGCAGGCGCATTCCTCTTCAATCCGAAGGCTAAGGAGGCTCTCGACAAGTTCTATGCACGCAAGGACACTCTGTCACTCGGTATCTGCAACGGCTGCCAGCTCATGGTTGAGCTCAACCTTATCAATCCTGAGCACGAGCACCGCACACGCATGTTGCACAACAACTCACACAAGTTCGAGAGCACATTCCTCGGCTTGGAGATTCCTCAGAACAACAGCGTGATGTTCTCATCGCTCAGCGGCGACAAGCTCGGCATCTGGGTGGCTCACGGTGAGGGCAAGTTCTCATTGCCTGAGGCAGAGGACAAGTACAACGTTGTGGCTCGCTACAACTACGCTGAGTATCCGGGCAACCCGAACGGTTCAGACTATAATGTGGCAGGTATCTGCTCGGCTGATGGTCGTCACTTGGCTATGATGCCCCACTTGGAGCGCGCCATCTTCCCATGGCAGAATGCTTGGTATCCGGCCGATCGTCGTCAGGACGACGTCACACCGTGGATCGAAGCTTTCGTAAATGCACGCAAGTGGATTGAGAACTTCGGCAAGTAAAAAAATATAATATATTAAAGGAGAAGGGTGTGTCAAAAGGGAAGTTAACTCCTTTTTGAAACACCCTTTTTTTAAAACTCAAAATAATAAAGATGCAAAACTTCTACGTCAATGCCTTCCGCATATTCTTCAAGATAGGGCTCTTCACGTTGGGAGGTGGCTATGCCATGATACCTGTCATTGAGAATGAAATCGTCGACCGTCGCAAATGGATGAACCGCGAGGATTTTGTCGACCTGCTTGCCGTGGCACAAACATGTCCCGGTGCATTGGCTGTGAATATCAGTGTGTTTGTTGGTTATAAACTGCGAAAACTTCCAGGAGCAATATGTACCACACTCGGTGTGGCATTGCCGTCATTTCTTATCATATTGCTCGTGGCAATGTTCTTCCACAAATTTCAGAACAATGAAGTGGTGGGTTCCATATTCAACGGCATACGCCCAGCAGTAGTGGCATTAATTGCCGCTCCCGTGTTTAGTCTTGCACGTGCGGCACATATCGGTTGGACCAACTTCTGGATACCAATTGTGTGTGCTTTGCTTATTTATTTGTTTGGAGTCAATCCCGTCTATGTGCTTGTAGCGGCAGCTATATGCGGTTATCTTTATGGACTCTTTGTAAAACCTACAGAATAATAATGTTATGCTTTTTCTAAAGTTGTTTTTATCGTTCTTCAAGATAGGACTCTTCAGCTTCGGTGGTGGCTACAGTATGATTCCACTCCTGCAGAGTGAACTGGTTTACGACCAAGAGTGGATGTCGTCGGCTGAGTTCACCAATATCGTGGCTTTAAGTCAGATGACTCCCGGACCAATAGGTGTTAATGCGGCTACATATTGTGGGTATACGGCTGTTCACAATGCTGGCATGGATGGAGCGTTGTGCATCCTTGGCAGTGCCACAGCCACACTTGCTCTTATACTTCCTTCGTTCATCATAATGATACTGATATGTCGTATATTCATGCGCTATATGAACACGTCGCAAATGCAGAATATTATGTCGGGACTGCGCCCTGCAATTGTAGGTCTTGTAGCAGCTGCGGCATTGTTGATGATGAACAGCGAGAATTTCTCGTCGTTCAAAGTGAATCCTTGGCAGTTTTGGATAAGTGTGTTTATCTTTGCTGCTACATTTATAGGAACAAGGGTTTTAAAAATCAATCCCATTCGTATGATTTGCTGGGCTGCTTTTGCGGGATTGATGTTGCTTTATTGATTACGAATTGTTTAAAATAAGGAGCATTCAGTAGTTAAAGTAGTTAAGAAGTTAAGCCAAATGCTTTTGAAGTTTCCTTGAGCTTTGCGAAAAACTCCTTAACTACTTTCGATTACGAAACTAAAATTAATTATTAATACTCAGCCTCATTAGCCAAGTGCCATGTTGTTAGATACGATGCACGTGTGATGTCGGTGAGCTTCGGATAGTTTATAGTCGAAGCCTCGTCCGATGGGAAGTTGTAGTTAGGCTGTCCACCAGTGTGATACCAAACGATAGGCACACCCTTCAAGTGGAACGACTGCTGGTCGCTGCCTCCTACAGGATTATCCCATGCGCGATAGTCGGGGTCGAAGCAGAAGTTATACTTAGCCATGTCTGCCTTGAGCCACTCTCCAATCTTGGGATGTGCGGCTGTGAAGAAATACATCAGATAGCGGCTGTCGGTTCCGCTTCCCACCATGTCGAAGTTCAGATAGCCTTTCACCTTCGACATTTCCTTGTAGTTGTCGGTGAAATAGCGCGAGCCAAGCAATCCGAACTCCTCGCCATCCCAGAAGGCAAAGACAATTGTGCGCTCTGGCGTTGCACCACTTGCCACGAAAGCCTTCATTATCTGAAGCACAGCGGCTACACCCGAAGCATTATCATCGGCTCCATTATATATCTTGTCGCCTTCAATATCTGAGTATACACCTTCATGGTCGAGATGGGCACCTACAACAACCATTTCGTCCTTCTTCTTGCCTGGCAATACTGTGAGCACATTGCTCAAATTCATAGTACGATGTACCTGCTTCTTTATTTCAGCAATAGAGTCAGCCTCCACAAAATACTTCACTCCACGCTTCAACTTCTGTACGGCACATGCTTCGAATGGCTGCTCGTATGAGTCGCCGAGGAAAGGTTTCAAACCAGCCTGGCGAATTTGTGATATAATATATTGCTTGGCAATACGTGAGCCACGCTCTCCGGCACGGCGGCCCTCCAGAAGGTCGTCGGCAAGGAAATACACGTGTGCGCGGGCTGCGTCCTCGGTTATCGACTGTAGACCAGTTTCACATTGTGCGGCAATTTGTTTGGTAGATACTTTAGTAGCATTTTTTGTTGCATTGCGGTTGGCCGCATTAGCTGGGGCGGCAAGCGCTAGGGCTGTTGCAACAGACAGCAGAAATTTTGTTTGCTTCATTTTTATATTATATTTGTTTGTTTTTCCCATGCAAACATACTAAAAAAACTTGGCATATCAAAACATATGTAGTTATAAATTGATTTTTTATCTTTACTTTCCATTTGATTTATGATTGAAATGACGATTCGATTGGTTTCGAGATGATAAAATAATTGGTATACAGTCAAAGGCTGCCAATTTTTTTTTGTAATTTTGCACAAATATAGTTATATAAAGCAACAAAAAGACAATAAATGAAGATATACAGTGATGCCGAACTGGCAGAAATTATAGACAAGAATATATTCCATCGTATAGGCGAGGTAGCCGACGAGATGGGCGTAGAATGCTATCTTGTGGGTGGCTACGTGCGCGACATTTTTCTTGAACGACCCACCAACGACATCGATGTGGTGGTTGTGGGCAGTGGAATAGAGGTGGCAAAGGCACTGCAAAAGCGTCTTGGCACCAACCCCAAAACGGGTAAACCACGTGCTCATCTTGCCGTCTACCGCAATTTCGGAACTGCTCAGGTGAAGTACTACGACACTGAGGTGGAGTTTGTCGGTGCGCGCCGCGAGAGCTACGACCGCAATTCACGTAAGCCTGTAGTTGAGGATGGCACACTGGAGGACGACCAGAACCGTCGCGACTTTACCATCAATGCCATGGCAATATGTCTTAACCACGACCGCTTTGGCGAGCTTGTCGACCCCTTCGATGGCATCTACGACCTTGAGGACGGTATTATACGCACGCCACTCGACCCCGATATCACTTTTTCCGACGACCCGCTGCGCATGATGCGTTGCGTTAGGTTCTCAGCTCAATTGAAGTTCTTCATCGACGACGAGACGTTTGATGCACTTGGCAGAAATGCCGAGCGCATAAAGATAGTGAGCGGAGAGCGTATTGCCGACGAGTTGAATAAGATAATGAAGACTTCGCAACCGAGTCGGGGTTTTGTCGAATTGCAACGCTGCGGTTTGTTGCAGCTCATCATTCCCGAACTGTCAGCCCTCGACATTGTTGAGACTCGCAATGGCAGGGCTCACAAGAACAATTTCTATCATACGCTTGAGGTGGTTGACAACGTGGCAGCCAAGAGCGACAATGTGTGGCTGCGGTGGGCTGCCCTGTTCCACGATATTGGCAAGCCTAAGTCGAAACGCTGGGAGCCTGCATTGGGATGGACATTCCACAACCACAACTATCTTGGCGCAAAGATGATTCCTGGTATATTCCGCCGCATGAAGTTGCCTATGGATTCGAAGATGAAATATGTCGAGAAACTTGTCGACTTGCATATGCGCCCAATTGTCATTGCCGATGAGGAAGTGACTGATTCTGCCGTGCGACGCCTTATGAGCGATGCTGGCGACGACATCGACGACTTGATGACACTGTGCGAGGCCGACATCACATCCAAGAATGAGGTGCGCAAGAAGCATTTTCGCGAGAACTTCCGCATGGTACGTGTCAAACTTGCCGACCTAAAGGAGCGCGACTACAAACGCTTGCTACAGCCTGTTATCGACGGCAATGAGATTATGGAGATTTTCCATATGCAACCGTGTCGCGAGGTAGGAATCTTGAAACAGTATCTCAAGGATGCTGTGCTCGACAATAAGGTGCCCAACGAGCGCGAGCCTCTCATGCAACTCTTGCTGGTTAAGGCCAAGGAGATGGGACTTGCTTAAGAATTATTTAAACAACACAGACAACACCCACAACCCTTAAATTGACGGTTATGGGTGTTGTCTGTGTTGTTTTTTTTGTACCTCTGTTTAAACTTTTGCTCATTTGCTACATCACATATTCATGTGGTCTATATTTCTTTGTAATGGCGAAAAACGTGAAATGAGAAATAAAAGTTGTTAAATGTTAGCATACTATGGACCATATTATTATTAATGTGATTAACTTTGCATCCGGAAAACTCAATCGGTGGATTTAGTTTTCCATTTACAGATTAGCCGGCTGATGAGTCGGCATATTTCATTATATATAAGGTATAAGCATAAAAGAATATTTTAAAGTAAGGAA
Organism: uncultured Prevotella sp.; assembly: GCA_934203355.1. GTDB lineage: Bacteria > Bacteroidota > Bacteroidia > Bacteroidales > Bacteroidaceae > Prevotella. Next base: position 25,150 of record CAKPZC010000029.1, read on the forward strand.
AACAAAAAATTTAGTAATAAATAGGTATGAAGAAAACTAAGATTTTATTGGTTGCAGCATTGTCTGCAGTGCTCGCCTCTTGTGGTGGCGGCAAGAGTGGTGGAAAGCCAAACTTCGGCGACAATGAGTATGCCGTACGTACTGTGCAGGGTCAGAACGCTGACCTCCAGACCACTTATCCCGCAACAATCAAGGGTGTTCAGGACGTTGAGATTCGTCCGAAAGTTTCTGGTTTCATCACAAAGCTTTGCGTTAAGGAAGGTCAGCAGGTTAAGGCTGGTCAGCTTCTCTTCGTCATCGACAACGTAACCTACGCTGCCGCTGTTCGTCAGGCAAAGGCTGCCGTGAATGCTGCCAAGGCACAGCTCAATACTGCCCGCCTTACATACAACAACTCTGAGAAGCTGTTCAAGAACAATGTTATTGGTTCTTATGAGCTTCAGTCGTCAAAGAATGCCATGGAAAGTGCTGCCGCCCAGTTGGCACAGGCCGAGGCTGCCTATGTTTCTGCTAAGCAGAATCTCAACTTCTGCTTCGTAACAAGCCCCACCAATGGTGTAGTAGGCGACCTGCCTTATCGTGTAGGTGCTCTTGTTAGTGCATCATCACAGCAGCCTCTTACAACCGTTTCTAACAACTCTACAATGCAGGTATACTTCTCTATGACCGAGAAGGACCTCCTCGATATGACCAAGACAGCTGGTGGCGTGAACTCTGCTATCTCAAACTATCCCGCTGTAAAACTCCAGCTTGCCGACGGTTCTATCTACAACCACCCGGGCAAGGTTGCTACTGTGAGTGGTGTTATCGACCCGACAACAGGTTCTGTTTCACTGCGTGCCGATTTCCCCAACCCCGAGCGTGTGCTCAAGACAGGTGCTTCGGGCTCAATCGTTGTGCCTCACACCGTATCGGGTGCTGTCATTGTTCCTCAGGATGCTGTTGTTGAGGTTCAGGATAAGCACTTCGTTTATGTAGTGGGCAAGGACAACAAGGTGAAGTATACACCTGTGACACTCAACTCCCAAAACGACGGCAAGAACTATATCATCACTTCGGGCCTTCACGTTGGCGACCGCTTCGTGGTTAATGGCGTTTCTTCACTCCAGGATGGTATGGAAATAAAGTCGCTCACCGAGGCACAGTATGCCGACAAGCTGAAGAAGACCGAGGAACTTGGCGAGGCACAGGGCGACCTTGGCAAACTGAAGAAGGCATTCGGAAAATAAATTTTGAGTTTTGAGTGTTGAATTATGAATTATTGCGACAAGTCGCAATTAGGAATTGATGAATTTTGAATTCATAGCAAACAACTCCCAACTCATAATTTTTTAACTCAAAATTGCAGCTTGCTGCAACAATTTAAAACTCAAAATTCAAAAATCAAAATTCAAGATAGTAATATGAAATTAGATAGATTTATCACACGCCCGGTGCTCTCCACGGTGATTTCAATCCTCGTGGTTATTCTGGGTGTACTCGGATTGGTGTCGCTGCCTATCGAGCAGTACCCTAATATGGCGCCTCCTACCATTATGGTGCGTGCAGCCTATACTGGTGCTAACTCCCAGACTGTGCTCAACTCTGTGCTTGCGCCGCTTGAGGAGTCAATCAACGGTGTGGAGGGCATGACCTACATGACCTCATCAGCCACCAACTCTGGTTCGGCTTCTATCACCGTGTTCTTTAAGCAGGGTATGGACCCTGATATGTGTCAGGTGAATGTTCAGAACCGTGTGTCGCAGGCTTCAGCATTGCTGCCGGCTGAGGTAACAAAGGCTGGTGTGACGGTTATGAAGCGTCAGTCATCAACGGTTATCCTCTTTGGTCTTACAGCCGACGACGACCGCTACGACGACGAGTTCCTCACCAACTATGCCAACATCAACGTTGTTCCAGCCATCAAGCGTGTCAACGGTGTGGGTGAGTGTCAGTGTTTCTCACAGAAGGACTACACCATGCGCCTCTGGATTGACCCCGTGAAGATGAAGAGCTATAGTTTGATTCCTTCCGACATCACTGGCGTGCTCGCTCAGCAGAACATCGAGGCTGCTCCTGGTGCAGTAGGCGAGAATAGCGACAATCAGTATGAGTATACATTCCGCTATAGAGGTCGTCTGCAGACACCGGAGGAGTTTGGCAACATGATTATCAAGTCTACTCAGGATGGCCAGACCATTCGTGTCAAGGATGTGGCACGCGTAGAGATGGGTGCCCTCTCATATAGCGTAGAGTCAAAGAACAACGGCAAGGCTTCTGTTACCATGATGGTGACCCAGACCGCTGGTTCTAACGCTACCGAGATTGCCACTAATATCAAGAAACTCCTCAAGGAGCAGGAGGCCTCAATGCCGCCGGGAATCCACTTCGACATCATGCAGGACGTTACTGAGTTCCTCTTCGCCTCTATCGAGGACCTTATCAAGACTCTCTGCGAGGCGTTCATCCTCGTGTTCATTGTGGTTTACATCTTCCTTCAGGACTGGCGCTCAACGCTCATCCCGCTTATCGCTGTGCCTGTGTCGTTGATTGGTACATTCTTCTTCCTCTATGTGTTCGGCTTCTCGCTCAACTTATTGACACTTGCTGCCCTTGTGCTTGCCATCGCCATTGTGGTCGACGATGCCATTGTGGTTGTGGAGGCCGTCCATGCCAAGCTCGACCTTGGCTACAAGTCGGCCAAGCTTGCGTCTATCGACGCCATGAACGAGATTTCGGGAGCCATCATCTCTATTACCCTCGTTATGGCATCCGTGTTTATCCCAGTGTCATTCATGGGTGGTACGTCAGGTGCATTCTACCGTGAGTTCGGTATCACTATGGCTATCTCTATCATCATCTCGGCTCTTAACGCCTTGACCCTTTCTCCGGCTCTTTGTGCTATCTTGCTGAAGCCTAAGGACGAGCATGGCAAGGAGCGCAAGATGTCGATTGTCGACCGCTTCCACGCATCCTTTAATGCCGCTTATGGCAAGGTGCAGGAGAAGTACACCAAGGGTGTGCGCCGCCTTGTGGAGCGTCCGGTCATTGCTATCATCACAGTTGTCATCGCCATTGTGGGCATGGGTGTGCTTATGAGTACTACCAAGACTGGTCTTGTGCCTGACGAGGATACTGGTACTGTATTCTGTACTGTTTCTACACCTCCGGGAACTTCAATGAAGAAGACCAATGAGGTGATGGACCAGGTGGACCGTATGCTTGCCACCAACCCTGCCATTGCCAGTCGTATGCGTATCACTGGCTACAACTTCATCGCTGGTCAGGGCTCTAACCAGGGTACGTTTATCGTTAAGCTCAAGAGCTTCGAGGAGCGTCAGAAACTGGAGGGACCGCTGAAGTATATCGGTGTGCACAACCTCGGTTCTACAATGGTGCTCGGTATGATCTACAAGCAGACCGCTGCCATCAAGGGTGCTCAGATTCTTGCCTTCCAGCCGCCTATGGTGCAGGGCTTCTCTGCAACCAACGGTATGACCTTCTCTATGCAGGACCGCACTGGTGGCGATGTTAACAAGTTCTACGACATCACCCAGAAGTTTATTGGCGAGCTCAACAAGCGTCCGGAGATTTCGAACGCCATGACCTCATACAACACCAAGTATCCGCAGTACAAGATTGATGTCGACGTGGCTAAGTGTAAGCAGAGTGGCATTGACGCTTCTACCGTGCTCACTACAATGCAGGGCTACTACGGTGGTATGTATGCGTCTAACTTCAACGCATACGGTAAGCTCTATCGTGTATACATCCAGTCAGCACCTGAAAATCGTGCCGACCTGAAGAGTCTCGATAACATCTATGTGCGTACTTCGTCTGGCGAGATGGCTCCAATCAAGGAGTATGTCAACCTAAGCCGTGTATATGGTCCGCAGGAAATCGACCGTTTCAACCTCTTTACGTCAATCAACGTCAACGCATCGGCAGCCGAGGGCTACTCTACTGGTGACGCTATCAACGCTATGGCTGAGGTTGCCAAGACCACTCTGCCAGCAGGCTACACCTACGAGTTCTCAGGTCTTACACG
>CAKPZC010000030.1 GCA_934203355.1 uncultured Prevotella sp.
CTTTCCATTCGCCATAACCACGTTGTGTGGCAAATATACGGTTGCCGTCGCAGATTATGGCGGCAACCACTTCTATTTGTTTTCTTTCTTCTGTATTCATAATTTATCCTATAGCTTTATATTGACTTGCAAAGGCGTAGGTGGCTTCCGACATTGGGGTGTTCAGATGCCACACTATCTGCATTGGCTTTGAGCCCTCTATGCTCTTTATCGTAACCTGTCCGAGATATGTGAATCCCATACGGCAACCGTAGTCGGGATGTTCCACTTGCTGACGCACAAAGAGGAGCATATTGTTCTCTCCATTACGATAAGCCTCGGCCTCGCGACTGCCCTCACGTACTCGGTTTTGCGTTTCCCAATGAAAGAACTCACGGTTTTGGGCATAGTCCTTATAGGCAGTCATCGAACCCTCTTCGCGTTTCTTTATGATGTCTACGTACATCGCCTCAAGCTTGATGCCCTTCAATCGCTCCATGCCTTCGCGCGACGGCGATTTGCGCTCTATGGTGGAGAGTCCAAGCGCAGCCTGTATCTGGGCCTTGGAGTAGATGCCATGCAGACGAAGCGGATTCCATTCCTTGTAGACCGAATTGTCGGCTTTCTCAGGTGCTGAACATCTGTCTCGCAAGTAATCGACAACCTCATGCAACTCCTGTATGAACAGTTGGTCGGAGGCTAAATCGCGGAACATCTCCTCGATGCTGGCGTAGGTGCCAGCCTTGTCGTAAAGGTCGTAATAGAGCATCACGGCACAACGCTTCTGCTGTTCGGAGAAAGTATGGGTGTCGCAACGAAAACCGCTCTCTACGAACTGCAAAAGTTGGGTGAAGTAAGAGAACGAGTCGGTAGCGAGCCATTTCTTTGTGACGGCAAACTTTATTTGTGCCAAATGTGCCGATACCTCGCTTCGGACGCCAGCCATCTGGCACATCTGGCCCCATGTCAGACTGCCGTATATCTTGTGGAAAGGAATGTGACTGTAAGCCAAGAAGCCCTTAAGCGAGAACGAGCCGTTGCATACTTTGTGGTAGGCGGCTATCTCCTTGACGATTCGGCTTCGGTTGAGGCTACGCAGATAGCCGTCGATGTTGGCAAGGATTTCCTCTTTTGCCTTTTCTTCCAATACTATCTTGCAACCGAAGGGCGCATTAGTAAAGCCTCCCTCAATCTCTTCCCTGATGTTGCGTGAATGTCGGCCTATGAGAGATTCAAAGCGGTCCTTATAACTGAACTCGGCACGCGAATGGCCTACAAAGTCGAGTACGGTAAGATGGTCCTTGCCATTGTGCAGACGTAGTCCTCGGCCAAACTGCTGGAGGAAGACCGTGGCACTCTCGGTAGGACGAAGGAAGAGAATGGTGTCGACCTCAGGAATGTCCACACCCTCGTTGAAAAGGTCTACGACGAAGAGATAGTTGATTGTTCCAGCCTGAAGCTGCTTCTTGACGAGGGCGCGATGGTGGTTGTCGTCGTCGCTCGTAAGCACATCTGTATGCAATCCGGCAAGCGTGAACTTGGCGTTCATAAATCGTGCGTGCTCCTTGTCTACGCAGAAGCAAAGCGCACGAACCTTGTTAAGTCGGCTGTTTCCGATGTACTCCTGCATCTTCTTAAGGATGAGACCTGTACGGAAATCGTTCTGGGTGTAGACACGCGATAGTTCGGAGATGTCGTAGCCGTGGCCGCTCCATTTCACTTCCGTCAAATCCACGTTGTCAGGAATGCCATAATAATGGAACGGAGCGAGCAACCCGGCGTTCAAGGCAGCAGGAAGACGTATTTCGGCAGAGATATGTCCGTCGAAGAAAATGGTGATGTCCTCCTGCTCGTTTGTACGTTCAGGCGTTGCTGTAAGGCCAAGCAGAATGTGGGGCTTGAAGTAGGTCATCAGCTTGACGTAGGTTGGAGCCACGATGTGGTGAACCTCATCCACAACCATATAGTCGTAGAAGTCCTCGGTAAGCTGCAGACCGTCCAAACGGTTGCGCAACGTGTCCTTGCTGGCAAAGACATTCTGATAGCTTGATGGCTCGTTGTTGCCGTCCCATATGCTACCGAAGTTGGGGTCTTCGAGCACTATGCGGAAGGTGAGCATGGCCTGACGAAGGATTTCCTGACGATGGGCTATGAAGAGAAAACGGCAGTCGGGATGAGCCTCGCGGTAGCGTTTGAAGTCGAAAGCGGCAATAACGGTCTTTCCCGTACCCGTGGCAGCCACTACAAGGTTGCGGAAATGGCCGTGCACGTTTCGCTCCACATCCAGTTTCTCTAATATCTCCTGCTGATAGTCCTTGGCACTCATAAGGTCGAGAGCCGAGAAATTGAGCAAAGGCGTCTCCCAATCGGCTCCTAAAGCCTTCTTCAGACGTTCGTCGCTAATGCCGGGAATGAAGTCCTCGAATGTAGAGTCGCACCAATAAGCCTCAAACGAATTGCGCACCTCGTCGATTACTTGTGGCAGTTCAAACTGAGTGGCCTTGAAATTCCATTCCTTGCCATCCTTCAAGGCGTAAAGCGAGAGGTTGCTCGAACCGATATAAGCCGTGTGGAAGCCAGAGTTGCGAAGGAAAATATAGGATTTGGCATGCAGACGGTCCTGCGTTCCGTCGTACGAAATCTTAATATCCGTGTTTGGCAAGGAAGCCAATCGTGCTATGGCGTCGTAGTCCGTAGCACCTGTGTAGGTGGTTGTGATGACGCGCAGCTTCTTGCCCTCGCTTGTGAACTTACGCAAGCTGTTCCAGAGCAGATTAAGTCCGCTGGTCTTGATAAACGACACCACCCAGCAGATTTCGTCGGCACAGAGAATCTCACGGTTAAGCTCGCTCTCCATATCGGCTGGACCTCTGCCTCCGAAGAACAAGGCGCTTCGGCTGAGGGATGTTATAGGGGTGATGGCCTTCAGGTGTCGCTCTATGTCGGGATATTCGCAGTTTGTGCGGTCTACGATAGCTGTCAGAATGCTTTTCTGAGCGTCAATAAGGTCGAGTTCCGTGTCATCCACGTTGAACTCACGACCTAAAGTCTTGATAACAGAATTAACAAAATCAGTATATTTGTCGGCATCCTGGTCGTCGGGCGTGCCTGAAAACGCCACCTCGATAAGGTGCTGGAGATACCTGCTGAGAATATTTACAGCATCATCCTTCGCAATCAGCTTCTTGCCTATATAGAAACGCCCAGCGTCCACCTCGTTCAATTTCAGCTTGAAGAGGCGGTTGATAATCTGCTCGTAAACGCCGGTATGTATATTCGTATCTTGCATAAACGCAAAAGTGTTAAGAGTTATGTTTATGTTTTCTTATTTTATCTTTATGCAAAGATACAGTATTATTTGTTATGCCACAAATCGTGATAAAACAAATAATACTAACTTACTTTCAATCTGCTCACCATACTACGAAGTTTAGCTGCATCAGTCGGCATAAAATCAAACGAGTCGAAGTCGCCGTATTTGCGCTTTCTGTCAAAGTGGTATTAGCTATACAACTCGGCACGGAAATGGGTGTACATGCGATCGATATCTTTGACAAATAGAAATGTAAGATAACAAAAAATCGGGCAGAAGGGACCGTAAGTATGTACAACCCTTTTGCCCGATTTGTTGTTGTCGGTTTAGAGGCTCATGTCGTGGATAATCTCGCTCAGAGTGGGGTGGATATGAATCATGTCGGACAATTGCGACATTGTGACGTTGCTGTTCATTAATGCCGTAACTTCCTGAACCATGTCCGAAGCATGAGCTCCGAAAGCATGGCATCCCACAATTAAGTTGTCCTGTGAAGGGTCGGTGAGGAGCTTAATCAATCCTTCGGTCTCGTTCATCGCCAACGCTTTGCCATTAGAGCGGTAGTAGCCCTTGTGGCATTCGTAGCTTGTGCCGCTCGCCTTCAGAGCATCTTCGCTCATGCCGACACTTGCTGCTTCGGGATAAGTGAAAATAGCCGAGGGCATAATGTCGAAGCGAATGTTGTCGTTCTTGCCCAGAATGTGGTTAACGGCGTGTAGTCCCTGGAATGTGGCAGCATGTGCCAACATACATTTGCCGTTGACGTCGCCGATGGCATAGATTCCCGAAACATTAGTCTGGAAGTCGTCGTTGACATTGATTCCCTTGGGAGAGAAGTCGACACCAATATTTTCGAGTTGCATTCCGTCAACATTCGACTTGCGTCCGGTGGCGATGAGCACGGTGTCGGCGCAAACCTGCTGCGGTTTGCCCTTGCGCTCGAAGTTGACAACCAGATGATTGTCGCCGTTCTCGCCAGTAGCTTGCTCGATAGACTTGACACCCGACTGCATGTAGAACTCCACTCCGCGCTTTCCGATGGTTTGTCTTAATCGTTTGGCTATGTCGGAGTCGAGAACAGGCAGACATTCCTTGAGGAATTCGACAACAGTAACTTGACTGCCCAAGCTGTTGAAGATTGAGGCGAACTCCATACCAATCACTCCTGCACCAATAATGCACAATCTTGAGGGAATGTGGTCGATGTCGAGAAGCTCTGTCGAATTGAGCACGCCTGGCAATTGTGCGCCCTCAATAGGCAGGCTCTTGGGGCTGCTACCAGTTGCTATGATGATGTTGTCGGCTGTATATTGCTCGCCGTTCACCTCGATAGTCTTGGCATCGATAAAGCGCGCGAATCCCTTGACCTTAGTAATGCCTGGGGCACTCATTAGTGTCTCGATGCCGCTGCGCAACTGCTCCACAACCTGTTGTTTGCGATTCATCACACAAGCAAAGTCGATGTTGTCGCTGGTGGCGGCAAGACCGTAGGTGGCGGAATGTTTCAGCAAGTCGAGCACTTCGGCATTGCGGCACAATGTCTTAGTGGGAATACATCCGCAGTTAAGGCATGTGCCACCCATTTCCTGAGCTTCCACAATCGTCACCGTGAGTCCGTTGTGTGCGGCATACTCCGCAGCCCTATATCCTCCAGGGCCCGAACCTATGATAATGAGATTTGAATTGTTCGCCATATTACATGTTCATTTGTTTCCACGTCAGAATCGGCTGCTTAGCTGCGAGCACGTCGTCGACGCGTCCTGTTGGAGTGTTGTGAGGAGCCGACTTTACTGTCTCGGGCGAATCGATTGCTTCTTGAGCAATCTTGCGCATGATAGCAATAAACTCGTCGATAGTCTCCTTGCTTTCGCTCTCGGTTGGCTCTATCATCAACGACTCGTGGAAGAGCAACGGGAAGTAGATTGTCGGCGCATGATAGCCGTAGTCGAGCAGTCGCTTGGCGATATCCATAGTAGTCACGCCAGTAGACTTGTCTTTTAGTCCGTTGAACACGAACTCGTGTTTGCATACGCTCTCGATTGGCAGTTCATACATGTCCTTGAGCGACTCCTTGATATAATTGGCGTTGAGCGTTGCGAGCGGTCCCACCATGCGTATGTTCTCCTTACCCAAGGTGAGTATGTAGGTGTAGGCTCTGAGTATAACGGCAAAGTTGCCGAAGAACTCGCCGACATGTATGTTGCCTTCGTCGTTGCCCACGATATGATATTTGTCGCCAATCTTCTCGACCTTGGGCACGGGGAGGAATTGCTCCAGTCCCTTGCGCACGCCAACAGGTCCTGAGCCGGGTCCGCCACCTCCGTGAGGAGTTGAGAAAGTCTTGTGGAGGTTGATGTGCATCACGTCGAATCCCATGTCGCCAGGACGGCATTTGCCGAGCATCGGGTTAAGGTTGGCTCCGTCGTAATACATCAATCCGCCGCACTCGTGGACAAGCTTAGCGATTTCTGGAATCTCTTTCTCGAACAGCCCCAAAGTGTTAGGGTTGGTCATCATCATGGCGGCAATAGAGTCGTCGAGAAGTCCCTTCAGGTCTTCGGTGTCGACAGTTCCGTCGGCTTTCGATTTAACCTCGACAATCTCGAGTCCGCATACAGCTGCCGATGCTGGGTTGGTGCCATGGGCTGAGTCGGGCACGATAACCTTTGTGCGCTTCTGGTCGCCCCTGCTTTGATGGTAGGCGCGTATGATCATGAGTCCGGTGAGCTCGCCGTGAGCACCAGCGAAAGGATTAAGCGTGAACTCCGACAAACCAGCTATTTCAGAAAGTGCATTCTGCATGTCGTAGTAAACCTGCAGCGCGCCCTGACATGTTTCTTCCGGCTGTAGCGGATGAATGTTGGCAAACTGTGGCAATGCTGCAATTTCCTCGTTGATGATGGGGTTGTATTTCATTGTGCAGCTTCCCAATGGGTAGAATCCATTGTTCACGCCAAAGTTGTTGTTGCTGAGATTTGTATAGTGGCGTACAACAGTAAGCTCGTCGCATTCCGGGAGCTGAGCGTCGGCAGCACGTTGCATGCCAGCTGGCAACTCATGGTGTCCGAATTTGTTCTCAGGAAGAGAATACGCACGTCTGCCTGGTCGCGACAACTCAAAAATCAGGTTTCCATAAAGACGGTTGTTCATAGCTGTGCCTCCTTCGCAATGTTTATAAGTTTGTCAATTTCTTCCTTTGTACGTTTTTCTGTTACGGCAAACATGATAGTGTTGTCGTCGATTTTTACTCCACCGAGAATACCGTTTTCGATGAATTTTTTCTGCAATGCGTCGACGTCGCCCTTGTATGTAAGGCAGAACTCGTTGAAGAACGGTTGGTTGAACTTCTCGTCAAACAGACCTGTTGCAATAAGCGCGTCGTGCATGTAGTGAGCTCCGTCGTAAGACATTTGAGCAGCCTCCTTGACGCCTTCCTTGCCCATTGTTGCCATGTAAATGGTAACGAAGAGAGCCATAAGCGACTCGTTTGAGCAAATGTTTGATGTGGCTTTCTGTCGGCGTATGTGTTGCTCGCGAGCCTGAAGAGTCAGCACGAATACTCTCTGTCCACGGTTGTCGACAGTCTTGCCTACGATGCGACCTGGCATTTTGCGCATTAGTTTCTCCTTGCAGCACATGTAGCCTACCGACGGTCCTCCGAATGCCATAGGGATTCCCAGCGACTGTCCGTCGCCAACAGCGATGTCGGCTCCCCATTCGCCTGGAGTCTTGAGTAATGCGAGGTCGGCAGCAACGCTATTGATGATGAAGAGGCTCTTGTTGGCGTGGCATGAGTCGGCAATGCCTGTGAAGTCTTCAACAATGCCGTAGTAGTTGGGCTGTTGAACAATAACTCCAGCCACTCCACCTTTCTGTAGTCTTTGGTCAAGTGCTTCCTTATCGGTGGCACCCTCCTTGCCGTCAACGATTTCTACCTTGATGCCATGGAAGTGGGCGTAGGTCTTAACCACGTCGATTACTTTAGGGTCGGTAGTTGCAGAAACGAGGATGGTGTCGGTCTTTTTGGTTGAAGCCAAAGCCATGAGCGCGGCTTCGGCAGTAGCCGTAGATCCGTCGTACATGGATGCGTTAGACACGTCCATTCCTGTGAGTTCAGCCATCATGCTCTGATACTCGAAAATATAGTGTAGAGTACCTTGTGAAATTTCAGCCTGATAGGGAGTGTAGCTTGTCAGGAACTCCGAGCGCGATAGAATGTTAGGCACGAGCGCGGGAGTGTAGTGGTCGTATGAACCAGCACCTGCAAAAATTGTGAGCACTCGGTTGTTGTCGCCGAGCTGTTGGAACATCTTGCGAATTTCGGTTTCGCTTTTGGCTTCGGGCAAGTTGTAATTTCCGTGGAAGCGTATACATTCTGGCACGTCAGCGTAAAGGTCGTCAATCGACTTCATTCCTGTACGTGACAGCATTTCTTGTATTTGTTCCTCAGTATGTGGGAAAAATTTGAAATTCATGATTGTAAAGGTCGTTTGTTGTTAGGTAAAAAATGGGGTAGGGTGGTTTACAATCTAAAGGCAGGGGAGTGTGTCAAGAACAATTGCTTTCCTGACACACTCTCCTGTCTTTTTTTATTCTTCTGACTTGCAGAATTCCTCGTATGCTTTTGCGTCCATGAGCGAATCGAGCTCTGTTTTGTCTGAAAGCTCAACCTTTATAATCCAGTTTTCGAACGCGTCCTCGTTGAGCAACTCTGGTTTGTCTTCAAGAGCCTCGTTGATTTCGACTACAGTTCCAGAAACGGGTGAGATAAGGTCGCTTGCTGCCTTAACGCTCTCTACTGCTCCAAAGTCCTCTTCGGCTTCTACTTCGTCGTCTACTTCAGGCATGTCGACATACACCACATTTCCTAATGCGTGCTGTGCGTAGTCTGTGATACCAACGTAGGCGAAGTCGCCTTCAACTTTTACGTATTCGTGTGACTCTGAGTAGAAGAGTCCTTCAATAAATTTTGCCATAATATAGATAAATAATTTAGGTTTTATTTTTTTATTTCTTATAATGTTTGTCGTAGAAACGTTTCTTCACAACAGTTCCTGCGAAAGTTTTCTTTCTGATTTGTACTTCGAGCTGTGTGCCGAGTTTAGCATATTTAGCGTCGATGAGAGCCATGCAAACCGACTTATCGGTAGAGATGGTGTGGTAGCCAGTAGTAACCTCTCCGATAGGTTCTCCCTCGAACAATACCTTATATCCATGTCGTGGGATAGCGCGGTCTTGCAGTTCTATGCCTACAACCTTTTGCTTTGCGCCTTCGAGTTTCTGCTGAGCGAGAGCATCCTTGCCGATGAACTCTTGCTTGTCGAGTTTGCAGAACAATCCAAGTCCAGCCATAATTGGAGAGATGTCCTTAGAGAGCTCGTCGCCGTAGAGCGGCAGTCCCACTTCAAAGCGGAGAGTGTCTCTACATCCGAGTCCGCAAGGTTTACATCGTCCCGAAGCTATGAGTTTGTCCCATTGTTCAACGATGAATTTGTGTGAGGCATAGATTTCGAATCCGTCCTCGCCTGTATATCCTGTGCGGCTTATGATAATGTTCTCGCCATCGATGTTGATTTCCTTAGAAGTGTAGAATACGAGGTCGTGGCATTGTAGAGAGAGTACTTCTTCAACCACCTGCTCAGCCTCGGGTCCTTGTACGGCAAGCTGTCCGTAGAAGTCGGAGCAGTTTTTGAATTCCACGTCATAACCTTCGAGATGGCTTTCCATCCATTCCACGTCTTTGTCGATGTTGGCAGCGTTGATGACGAGGAAAAATTCCTGTTCGCCCATCTTGTAGACCAGCAAGTCGTCGACTGTGCCGCCGTCCTCGTAGCACATCATTCCGTAGAATATTTTGCCTACGGGAGCGCCTGCGATGTCGTTGGTGAAGATGTGGTTGACGTAGCGTTCAGCGTCCTTGCCCTTAACTGTCACTTCTCCCATATGCGACACGTCAAACACTCCACAATGCTGTCTTACTGCATTGTGCTCTTCTGTGATGTTTGAGTATTGAATTGGCATTATGAATCCGCCAAAAGGTTGCATCAAGGCTCCGAGAGCCACATGTTTGTCATAAAGACAGGTTTTCTTTTCCATTTTAGAGAGCTTTAGGTTTATTGTTTAGTAAGCAGACTTATAAAGTCTTCTTTTTTTAGATTTAGTATGATTTCGTATAGTTTGTCGGGCAGGGCTTCGTTGAGCACTTCGGGTTGAAGCTTTTTGCCTATCAGCGGTTTAATCAGAGTTCTGTCGATGTCGCCGAGCAGGAAGAAGTCGCCCTGGATGTTAATCTTCTTTATGGTTTCGTTTTTCATTTCCATGCTTACAACCATTTCTCCAACTCCTTCGATTCTTCCTTTGCGCAGGATGTTGTAGTGTGGGTTGTTGCCGTAAATGAAATCGTTGGTTAGATATTCCTTTTCAATTTTGGAAATTTCGTTTGCGTCGTTGTCGTCGAGGATTATTTCGTCGTCGCATAGTTCGTTCTTTACGAAAGCCTTGAATTGTTCTATGTCCAGACTGATATGGTCTTTCAATAGAGTTATGTGCTGTCTGACGCTTTGTATTCCTTTCGACACAAGTTTTTCGTCGGATGGAGTTATGGCTCCAATCATGTTTTGCATGTCTGTGTCGTAGAGCATAGTGCCGTGTACGATGCTTTTGCCTGGTATGTGGTAGAATGCGTTGCCCGACACTTTCTTGTCGCCAATCATGATGTCGTTACGTCCGCTTGCTGTGGCGTCGACTCCGAGTTTACGTAGCATGTTTGCCACCATGTTTACGTATTTAGTAAACGTGAGGCTCACATTCTCGTCTTTCGTTATGTAGGAGAACATTATGTTGTTCATATCGGCATAGACACATCCTCCTCCGCTTTTTCTGCGGAATGTGTTGATGTTGTGCTGGCGGCAGTATTCCAGATTCACTTCATTTTCAATGAGCTGGTTTCTACCGAATATAACTGTGGGGTTAACTTGCCACATGAAGAAATATTCTTCACCGCCCAGATTTCGGGCTACATATTCTTCTGTCGCAAGATAGTATGTGAGTCTTCTTTCACATTTGGTAGTAGGTAAGGTTACATATATCATAGACTTATGTTTTAGTTTCAGTTGCAAACTTACATAATTTTATTCATTCAGCTAAATTTTTTCCGATTTATTTTATGTTAATCATTGATAAAACGTTAAAAATCGTGTTTCGTTGGGTAGTAATGAGCCTTAAATTAGCTGTTGTTTGATGAATCTTTCGGCTTGTTGCAGGTCTTGTGGTGTGTCGATGCCTATTGTTTCAACATTGGTTATTCCCACTTTCACTTTGAATCCATTCTGTAGCCATCGCAATTGTTCGAGTTTTTCGACCTTTTCGAGCGAGGATTCGGGTAGAGAAGTGACATCCCTCAGCACGTCTTTTCTGAAAGCGTAGATTCCGACATGTTTGAGGAAAGGGAAGAAATCGAGCCAGAATTTATTCTCCACTCCTCTTATGTAAGGTATTGGCGAGCGCGAGAAATACATAGCGTATCCGTCGTTGTCGACTATGATTTTAGGAATATTCGGATTGCTTATATCTTCTATATTGGTGATTTTCTTTCCTACCGTGGCTATTTGAGTCTGCTCGTTGTCGAAACACTTGCATACCGCTTCTATTTGTGATGGATGTATGAATGGCTCGTCGCCCTGGATGTTTACAATTACGTCGGCACCAGAGTTGATTTTCTGGGCAGCTTCCTCTATACGGTCTGTGCCGCTTTTGTGCTCGGCTTGCGTCATTATCGCAGTTCCGCCAAAGTCTATGACGGCATCGTAGATTCGAATGTCGTCGGTAGCGACATATGCTTCGCCAAGCACCATTTTCACAGTTTCGTAGACGTGCTGAATGACATATTTGCCGCCTAATAAGGCGAGTGGTTTTCCCGGAAAGCGTGAGGAAGCGTAGCGGGCAGGGATAATACCGATGAACTTCATAATGAAATGAGATTGAAGTAATTGAAAAAAATCCCGAAGCAAAACCTGAAGGTATCGCTCCGGGATTTAATTAAGATTTATTTAATGACGATATTAGTCATAAAAAGTTGTGCGACTCTCAAAGTCGACGTCTGCAATAATTAGTCGAGCCATTTAACGTAGCAGAAGTCCTCACGATAAACGAGGTTCTCGTTCTTCGGGAACATACGCACGCAGCTCTTGAATGAACCGGCAACGTCGGGCTCGAATGTAGCCTCGAATGTGTAGTTGTTGCCCTCATGGCCTACAACATCAAACTCACGCTTAGAGAAGATGTGCTCCTCGCCGTTCTTGTCGGTCTTGATAGACACGAGCTCAAGTCCGATAGCGTCGTTCAAGCCCTGCTCGTCGATGACGTAGCGCAGAGTGTACTTCTTGCCAGTCTCGGCGCCGTAAAGCACAGAGTCGTCCTTGCTGACTACGCGGATTGAGTCCCAACGCTGGGCAACAGCTTCCTTCCAGGCAGCAAGCTCCTTGGCGAGGCGGTTGTTGTTGGCAGCGAGCTTCTTGAAGTTGGCAGCCTCCTTAGTGTAGAACTTATCATAGTAGTCGTCGAGCTGACGCTTCATTGTGTAATGAGGAGCGATAGTGGCGATAGAGTTCTTGATAGTCTTGATCCAACCCTCGCTGAAGCCCTGCTTGTTGCGGTTGTAGTAGAGCGGCAGAATCTCATTCTCGAGGAGAGAGTAGATTGTAGCAGCGTCGAGCTGATCCTGGTAGCCCTGGTTCTGGTATGTGCGCTCCTGCTTGAGAGCCCAACCAGCACCCTGACGATAACCCTCAACCCACCATCCGTCGAGAACAGAGAGGTTTACAACACCGTTCATCTCGGCCTTCTCGCCTGATGTACCAGAAGCCTCAAGAGGACGTGTCGGAGTGTTCATCCAGATGTCAACACCCGAAACGAGGCGGCGTGCGAGCTGCATGTCGTAGTCCTCAAGGAAGATAATCTTGCCGAGGAACTCAGGACGCTGGCTGATTTCGAAGATGCGCTTGATCAAGCCCTGTCCAGCACCGTCAGCTGGGTGAGCCTTACCAGAGAAGATGAACTTAACAGGACGCTCAGGGTTGTTCACTATCTTAGACAGACGCTCAAGGTCGGTGAAAAGAAGGTGAGCACGCTTGTAGGTAGCAAAGCGACGGCAGAAGCCGATGTAGAGAGCGTTAGGAGTGATGCTTTCGAGCAATGTCACTACGCGTGAAGGATCGCCCTGGTTCTTGAGCCATGTAGCGGCAAACTTCTCACGGATGTAGTCGACGAGCTTCTTCTTGAGAGCCATACGTGTCTCCCAGATTTCTGCGTCGGGCACATTATAGATAGAGTGCCAGAGGCTCTCGTTCGACTGGTCGTTGATGTAGTTCTTGTCGAAATACTTAGCGTAAACCTTGCGCCACTCGGTTGCAGTCCATGTTGGGAAGTGAACACCATTTGTAACGTAGCCTACGTGGCTCTCCTCGGGATAGTAGCCCTTCCAGATAGGAGCGAACATGCGCTGGCTTACCCATCCGTGGAGCTTACTTACGCCGTTAACCTCCTGGCAAGTGTTGCAAGCGAATGTAGACATACAGAAGCGCTCTGAGTGGTCATCGGGGTTTGTACGACCCATGCCGATGAACTCGTCCCAAGAGATGCCGAGCATGTTGGGGTAGCCACCCATGTACTTGCCGAAGAGCGACTCGTCGAAGTAGTCGTGACCAGCAGGCACCGGAGTGTGAACAGTATAGAGTGAAGAAGCGCGAACGAGCTCGAGAGCCTCGTTGAACGACAGACCTTCCTTGATGTAGTCGATAAGACGCTGGAGGTTGCAGAGAGCTGCGTGACCCTCGTTGCAATGGTAGATGTCCTTCTTGATGCCGAGCTTCTTGAGTGTGAGCATACCACCGATACCGAGGAGAATCTCCTGCTTCAAGCGGTTCTCGTTGTCGCCACCGTAGAGAGCGTGAGTGATAGGCTTGTCGAACTCAGAGTTAAGTTCGTTGTCGGTGTCGAGGAGGTAGAGCTTGATGCGGCCTACGTTCATCACCCATACATAGGCGTGAACCTGATAGTTCATGTAAGGCACGTCAACAACTACAGGCTGTCCGTTCTCGTCGAGCACGCGCTCTACTGGGAGAGAGTTGAAGTTCTGTGCGTCGTACTGAGCAATCTGCTGACCGTCCATAGAGAGAGTCTGCTTGAAGTAGCCATAGCGATAGAGGAAGCCCACGCCACACATGTTGACGTTAGAGTCGGAAGCCTCCTTCATGTAGTCGCCAGCGAGCATACCAAGACCACCTGAGTAGATCTTAACAACCTGGTTGATACCATACTCCATACAGAAGTAAGCCACCGAAGGACGTGTTGCGTCGGGCTCAACGTCCATGTACTCGCGGAACTTCTTGTAAACTGCCTTAACGCGCTCCATAATGGCCTTGTCCTTAACGATAGCCTCCTTGCGATCGTAGCTCAAGCGGTCGAGAAGCATTACTGGGTTGTGGCCCACTTCCTCATAGAGGTCTTTGTCGAGACTCTTCCACATGTCGCGAGCCTCATAGTTCCATGCCCACCACATGTTGTGTGCGAGCTCGTCAAGACATTTCAGCTCTGAAGGAAGGGTCGACTTGATAGTAACTTCCTTCCACTGGGGAGCATTAGCGTAATCAGCTTTAATTTTCATAGATTCTTGTATTTTGTGATTTAGTATTGTCCATTAACTTCACGAGCGAAGCGAGTTATCTTTCAATAACTTCCAATAACTACTTTCGCTTGCGAAACTTAAGTTCTGCTTTTATTTATTCTTCCTCTCTTCTGCTTTGCTCAACGCGAAGTCGTAGGCGTTGTAGTAGTACTCGATGAAGTGTGTCCACAGAGCCTTCTGCGACAGGGCGCGTGCGTTGTTGCGCATGCGTGTCTGTTTGTTTTTTGTAGCGTTGGCATACTTTATGACTGTCTGCATGATGTCGTCGGCCACCTCGTTGTAATTGTAGTCGGTGCGGTGGATTACCTCCACTCCGTTGTCGAGTGTCGATTTGCCTCCACATTCCGAGTGTGCCCACATTCCGAATCCAGCAAGGTCGGTTGTAATGCAAGGCACCTTGAAGGCCACAGCCTCAAGCGGGGTGTAGCCCCAAGGTTCGTAGTAGGACGGATAGACACAGAGGTCGTTTCCGAGGATTACGTCGAAGTAGGTGAGGTTGACGATGCCGTCGTCGCCTGTGAGATAGCATGGGATGAATATGAGCTTCACCTTCTCGCCCTTCTGGTTGTGCATTCCGAGCCAGTTCATCATTCCGAGCGCGCGGTCGTTCTGCTGCTCGTTTAGCCAGTGGGTGATGACGGGCGTGTCGAGCGGAGTGTCGAAAGTCTCGCCCTCAGCCATCTTCTCAAGACGCTCGGCAAGGTCGTCGCGCTTGCAGTTCACCCAAGCCGGAACCTCGATGAAAGCCACCACCTCTTTATTTAGTTTGTCGGCTGAAAGACGCAGGCGGTTGACAGCCTCAATAAACACGTCGATGCCCTTGTTGCGCCACTCATAGCGTCCGCTTGTCGAGATGATGATGGCGTCGTCGGCCACATGGTCGCCTGTGAGCGCACGTGTTATGTCGAGCAGACGCTTGCGTGCAGCCTCGCGCTTATGGTCGAAGTTCTTGCCCTGTGGCACGAAGTCGTCCTCGAAACCGTTAGGCAGCACCACGTCGACTGGCTTGTCGAGCAGTTCGGCACATTCTCTTGCGGTAATCTCGCTTACGGTAGTGAAGCAATCCACATGTGCGGCTGTTTGCTTCTCTATCGACTGCTTGCTCTGCATGTTGAGCTCGGCAGCCATCTGGTCGCCATTGTAGGCATTGAGATATTCATACAGAGGCTTGTTGTTGCCTGCAATGCTTCGTCCGATGCTTGTGGCATGCGTTGTGAAGATTGTGGCTATCTGCGGCAGGCGGTCGTTGATATAAAGAGCACCCAAGCCTGTCATCCACTCGTTAGCGTGATAAACAGTCTTGTTTGCACGTTTTTTCTTACTTATATAGTGGTTGTAGTAGCTTTCAACCACAAGTGCTGCTGCGTATGAGAACATCGAAGCTTCGTCGTAGTCGCCATAAGCGTGAAGACTGTCAACTTGATATTTCTCCCAAAGTGTTGCATAGATTTCATCTTTCTGTGCAAAGAAGGGTTGGAAGTCGACCAATACCGCTACCGGGTTGCCCGGAATGGTCCATCGACCAATCTTAAGATTGAGGCCGTTCTTTGCAGCCTTCTTCTTCCAGTCCTTAAGGAGGTTTTTGTCCTCCTCGAAATACGGACTTGTTTTTTCACCCCAACAGTCGGGACCAATAAAGACGAGGTTGTCGCCGAGCTTTTCCTTCAAGGTCTTGGCTCTTGTAGAAAGCACGGCGTAAATGCCACCTACTTTATTGCAAACTTCCCAACTCGATTCAAAAATGTAGTCTGGAAATAGTCTCTCTTTTTTCATAAAAAAGTTAAATATTCGATGCAAATATAGTGTATTAAAAGCTAAAAAACGATAGTTTTCTTCATTTTTTTCTTTTTTTGTGGGTATTCTTGATGTAAATTCGTTAATTTTGCGCTTTGTAGCGGGGAAAAAGTCGCTTTTTGCGCTTTTCCCGTTTTTTAAAACTAAGCGCAATTCGCTAAAAATAGTAGTATTTTGCGCTGAGTTAGTGTAAATAATTTAATAAGCAATATATGTTTTTTTACATCGTTAATATTATGAAAAGACTATCATCCTTTATTGCCAGTTTTATATTCTCGGCAGTTTGTGTGGCTCAGACTGTGGATAGCGACTCTATATTCCATACCTATATTTATAATGATGAATATAAGGTATATTTCGACATAGATTTCTATAACGAGAGTGTGCAGGTTCCGGGTCAGGATATTTTTGGTGCTGTGCCCGGCTACTTTGGTGCTATGCGCGATTCTCGCAAATGGCTGGTCACGTCGGCTAAGATTTCTGGGCGCAATCGTGCCGACCTCGACATTGTGAACGATTATGGTTCTGAGGACTTGACAGCCACGCTACAATACAACAGTTCCGACAATACCTACACCCTAAGACAGACTGGTGGTAGTCGTCTGAAGATAGTGGTCAACCGCAAATGGGTTAAGATTCCTACCGAACTGGTGTTTGTGCGCCACGAAAGAGTGGCAGACAAATGGTGACGCTCGTATAAAATGCTATACAAATGTTAAGCTCTTATTTAATATAATAAGGTATAGAAGAAAACGAGGTGCCGTTTTGTAAAGTATGGATGCTGTTTTTGGACTGTTTTTGGATATTCTCGATTAAATTATTCTTTTTATTTGGACTTTTAAAAAATAAATTGTAATTTCGCTTTCGAAAGAACAATCATTATTAACTTAATAACAAGACACGCATATGAAGAAATACAACTTTAATGCCGGTCCATCGATACTTCCGCGCGAAGTAATTGAGAACACAGCAAAGCAGATTTTAGATTTCAACGGTTCAGGACTTTCTTTGGCTGAGATTAGCCACAGAGCAAAGGACTTCCAGCCTGTTGTTGACGAAGCAGTTGCCCTTATCAAGGAGATTTTGAACGTTCCCGAGGGTTATTCTGTATTGTTCCTTGGTGGAGGTGCTTCACTTGAGTTCTGCATGGTGCCTTTCAACTTCCTTGTTAAGAAGGCTGGCTATGTGAACACAGGTGTTTGGGCAAAGAAAGCTATGAAAGAGGCTAAGTTGTTTGGCGAAGTAGTTGAGGTAGCATCGTCAGCCGAGGCAGGCTACACCTACTATCCGAAGGACTACGAATGCCCTGCTGATTTGGACTACCTGCACATTACTACTAACAACACCATTTACGGTACAGAAATTCGCAAGGATCCCGATGTTCCTGTAAGACTCATCGGCGACATGTCTTCAGATATTTTCAGCCGTCCTATCGACGTTGCTAAGTACGACTGCATCTATGCAGGTGCTCAGAAGAACCTCGCAATGGCAGGTGTTACACTCATCATTATCAAGGATGATGCATTGGGCAAGGTAGAGCGTCAGATTCCTACAATGCTCGACTATCGCACCCACATCGAGAAGGGTTCTATGTTCAACACACCTCCAGTAGTTCCTATCTATTGCGCTCTCGAAACATTGCGCTGGATTAAGAAGAACGGTGGAGTAGAGGAGATGGATCGTCGCGCCAAGGAGCGTGCCGAGATGCTTTATGCCGAAATCGACCGCAACAAGTTGTTCCGTGGCACAGTTGAGCCAGAGTCTCGCTCACTCATGAACGTTTGCTTCGTTATGAACGACGAGTATAAGGAGCTTGAGAAGCCATTCCTCGACTACGCTATGGCTCGTGGTATGGTCGGCATCAAGGGCCACCGTTCAGTAGGTGGATTCCGCGCAAGCTGTTACAACGCTCTTCCGCTTGAGTGTGTAGAGGCTCTCGTTAAGTGCATGCAGGACTTCGAGGCAGAACACTAAAAAGATTACTTTTTCCCTTTTCGTATAATTAATTAAAAATCGTTTACTATGAAAATTTTGGTGGCAACCGAGAAGCCGTTCGCAGCAGCAGCCGTGAATGGTATTAAGGCAGAACTTGAAGGAGCTGGCAATGAAGTCGTTCTTCTTGAGAAATATACAGATAAGCAGCAGTTACTCGACGCTGTTGCCGATGCTGACGCTATGATTATCCGTTCGGACAAGGTTACTCCCGAGGTGCTCGACGTTGCTAAGCAGCTCAAGATTGTTGTGCGCGCAGGTGCTGGCTACGACAATGTTGACTGTGCTTATGCCAAGGAGAAGGGTGTTGTTGTTGAGAACACTCCTGGTCAGAACTCTAACGCCGTGGCTGAGCTTGTGTTCGGTTTGATGGTTTATGCTGTTCGTAATTTCTACAATGGCAAGTCGGGTTCTGAGTTGTTGGGCAAGAAGCTTGGCATTCTCGCCTTTGGTAATGTAGGTCGCAACGTGGCTCGCATCGCTAAGGGATTTGGCATGGAGGTTTCGGCTTACGACGCTTTCTGCCCGAAGGAGGCTATCGAGGCTGCTGGTGTAACAGCTGTTGACTCTCAGGACGCTCTCTTCGAGACATGCGATGTTGTTTCGCTCCACATTCCTGCCACTCCCGAGACTAAGCAGAGCATCAACGCAGCTCTCGTGGGCAAGATGAGAAAGAACGCCATCCTTGTCAACACAGCACGCAAGGAAGTTATCAACGAGCCGGAGTTGCTGAAGCTTATGGAAGAGCGTACCGACATCAAGTACGTTACCGACATCATGCCAGATGCTGACGCCGAGTTCCGCAAGTTCGAGGGCCGTTACTTCTCTACTCCCAAGAAGATGGGCGCGCAGACTGCCGAGGCTAACATTAATGCAGGTATTGCAGCAGCCAAGCAGATTAACGCTTTCTTTAAGGAAGGATGCACCAAGTTTCAGGTGAACAAGTAAATATATTTTATAATCACAAAGCCCCACCCTCTAACCCCCTCCCTATTGGGGAAGGGTTAGGTAGTGGGGCTTCTCAACTAAAACTCCTTAAATCTAAAAACAGAAATTTATTATGGCTACAATAAAACCGTTCAAAGGCATACGCCCACCACAGAATCTTGTTGAAGAAATTGCTTCGCGTCCTTACGACGTGCTCGACAGCGAAGAGGCACGTGTAGAAGCTGGCGACAACGAGAAGAGTCTTTATCATATCATTAAGCCCGAAATCGACTTCGAACCCGGCACAAGCGAGTACGACCCGCGCGTCTATGACAAGGCTGCCGAGAACTTCAAGAAGTTCCAGGAGAGGGGATGGCTCTGCCAGGACCAGAAGGATGCTTATTACATTTATGCCCAGACAATGAACGGCAAGACTCAGTATGGTCTTGTGGTAGGTGCTTTTGTTGAGGATTATCTCAATGGCGTTATCAAGAAGCACGAGCTAACACGCCGCGACAAGGAGGAAGACCGCATGAAGCATGTTCGCGTTTGCGATGCCAACATCGAGCCGGTGTTCTTTGCTTATCCTGACAACTCTGTGCTTAACGACATAATCATGCGCCATGCTGCCGAGAAGCCCGAGTACGACTTCGTGGCTCCTATTGACGGATTCCGCCATCAGCTTTGGGTAATTAACGACGAGCAGGACATAGCAGCCATCACAGCCGAGTTTGCCAAGATGCCAGCTCTCTATATTGCCGACGGTCATCATCGTAGTGCTGCCGCCGCTCTCGTGGGTGCCGAGAAGGCTAAGAACAATCCCAATCATAAGGGCGACGAGGAGTACAACTACTTCATGGCTGTTTGCTTCCAGGCTTCTCAGCTTACTGTGCTCGACTACAACCGTGTGGTTAAGGATCTTAACGGTCTCACATCAGAGCAGTTCCTTGAGGCTATCGCCAAGAACTTCATCGTAGAGGACAAGGGCGAGGCTATTTATAAGCCACAGCGTCTTCATGAATTCTCGCTCTATCTCGACGGCCATTGGTTTGCTCTCACAGCCAAAGAGGGCACTTATGACGACAAGGACCCGATTGGTGTTCTCGATGTTGACATTTCAAGCCGCCTGATTCTTGATGAGATTCTCGGCATTAAGGACCTACGTTCCGACAAGCGCATCGACTTCGTGGGTGGCTTGCGCGGTCTTGAGGAGTTGAAGCGTCGTGTTGATAGTGGCGAGATGCGCATGGCTCTTGCTCTCTATCCGGTTTCGATGAAGCAGATTATTGACATCGCCGACAGCGGCAAGATTATGCCTCCTAAGGCAACATGGTTTGAGCCGAAGCTTCGCTCAGGACTTATTATCCACAAACTTTCGTAAAAGCTTCAATAGATCAATATAATGCTAGTAGAGGCAATGGCTTGCAGCTTGAATAGTATTTAAGTTGCAGTCATTGTCTCTTTTGTCGTTTATTTGTGCTACCTTTGCATGTGGATAAATTTTTACACGTAAATATAAATGGAGCTTAAAGACGAATATTTGACAATAACCGACAGCCCCGCCGAGGGCTTTTATAGTGAGAAGCGCAGCAAGTTTCTCGCTTTTGCTTTTCATGTCACCAGCGAGGAAGAGGTGAAGACTATCGTGGCTGAGCATCGCAAGAAGTATTTCGACGCTCGCCATGTTTGCTGGGCTTATACTCTTGGCGTTGACCATTCGCAGTTTCGCGCAAACGACGATGGCGAGCCGAGCAGCACAGCAGGCAAGCCTATTCTTGGACAAATCACCAAGAACGACCTGACCGACATTCTTATTATTGTGGTTAGATATTATGGAGGCGTGAATCTTGGCACCAGCGGACTTATCGTTGCTTATCGCACGGCGGCAGCCGAGGCAATTGCTTCGGCTGAGATTGTGAAATTGTATAAAGAGGAGGAGATTGTCTATGATTTCCCTTATATTATGATGAACGACGTGATGAAGATTATCAAGGAGATGTCGCCCCGCATTGTCGGTCAGACCTACGACAACACATGCGAGATACGATTGTCGATAAGAGCGTCTGAGGCTCCGATATTAAAAGAGAAATTAGAGAAATTATCGTTTAAGGACGATTAAAAGCCTTGAAATGGGCAAAATACAAAAAAAATATGTTGCTCATTTCAAGGCTTATGTCACTTCCGCCCTTAGCGAAAGTCTAATCGTTATTAAAACGTTCGCGTGACTTCTTAAGTATAGAAGCCACGCTTACGTTTTTCTTTGTATTGTTTTTTTGCCATTGCCGTTTTCTTTCCTCATAGTCACGGCGTTGGCGTTCAAGAAAGTTGTCTGCCATTTTTATGTATTATAAAAATCTCTTGTTTTTTACTTGAACTTGCTATAGATGACGCTTATCTTGATGTCGCCATACTTGCTCTCCGGTCCGCCAACGAGTCGTGTGCTTGTGAGCGACATGTCGTGTGCTACGCTAATCAGCTCCTTGGTTTGTCCGATGGTGTTGTATGTAGTTGTCACGGGGATAATCACCACCTTGTTCCAGTCGCTGTTGTTACGGTCGCCAGTTTCGTAGAGATGCTTCACAAGATTGGCGATGTTGTTGAATGTATAGGTGTTAGTATTCTTCACATACGACGCCAGGAACGAAGTCTTGTAGTCGGCCACCTTATTGTTCTCGAAGAATGAGTACATTTCTGTTTTCGGAATCATCAGCAGAGTTTTCGGAGTCGGTAGTGTGAATTGGCTGTCCTGCTGGTTGTTGATTCTTCTCAGTACTATCTTCGCCGTGTTGATAGTGTCGTTCAAGTGAGTGTATGTATTGCCATCGGCAGCCACATATTTCTTTTCCACAATCTCGTTGACTGGAATCTCCATTTCGGTGAACAGTCCGGCTGGCGACTTGAGATAAGTGCAGCTATTGTCGGCTGCGAGTCGCTTGATAGCCTCTTTGTCGTTCTGTGTGTCTGTGGTCTGCAACACCTCCTCTGTGCCAGGGAAAGCTGCGGTCACGCTAAGAATAGTGTCCTTCTTCACGTTTTCTATGACTGTTGTTTGGGTCTTGTGTCTGAAGTAGACGTTGAGCTGGCTCAGCGTGATGTAAGCCATCGATCCCAGTCCGCTCTCCGCTTTGAAGTAGAATCCTGGTACAAGTTGGTGTATGAAGTTGTATGCATTTTTGAAGATTTCGGGATTTTCGTAGTAAGCCCTCAGAATCTTCGTTCCATATTCCTTGTTGAGCGGTATACGTATATTCTTCATATAGTCGCTTCCGAGTCGTGTGCTTTCGTCCACGTTGAGGTCGGTAAGCGTATACATCTTATTAATCTTCTGGGCGTTCGGATTGATATATTCCTTTTCCGGATTGAAGTTGGAGTAGTGGAATCCGTTCTCCTCTACTGGTTTTTCGAGTTCTTGAGCCGACAGTTTCATTGTTGCCAACGAGTCGCCATAGTACTGAGTGTAGAACAGTCGGATGTCGCACGAGTCGGCCATGATATTTCCTTCTTCGTCGAGACTTCTGATGCTGTCTTTAGCAGGGAATGAGAAGTTTTCGGGAGTATAGAACTGTGTCATGAAGCTGCTGCTCAGATAAGCCCCTGTCTCCGGGTCGCGCACTCTTCCGAGATAGGCTGTGGTGTTGCGCGATAGCACCGAGTCGGCCACAATTGTGCGTGTTGCGACTGTGAACGTATCGGTAGTGATGTTTAGCTTGTCGACGTTGTCGATGAGCGTAGATCCGATGTTGTCGGTAGTGTCGTCACACGACATGAAGAAAAAAGTGGCAAGCGCGAGGCTTGCCATGTATTTTAATTTCATAGATGGTATGAATACGTGTTTAAATATTATAAGGTTCTTCTCTATGTTGTTTAGAGTGCATCCATGCGTGTGGCCCTGTGCTTACAGGGCCTCGTAGAATTCCTTGTAGGCAGCTGTGTAGTCGTCGCCAGGATAAGCCAGCACGGGTATTCCTTTGCTCTTGGCGTAGGCTATGAGTTCGGCGTTGGCTCCCTCTTCGGCTTCCACCACGGCGTCGCTATGGTCGATAGCGAGTTTGCCGAACTCCACAAAGTCGAAATCGTCCTTGTATTCAGTGAGGCTTTCGGGCGTGATATCCTTGAATGCCAGGCAGTTCTTAAAGTTGTCGCCCGAACTCTTGGTTAGTCCTTCCTTGAATACAGATGTGACCACTTTGGTTGTGGCGAACGACGGTTCCTGGTTGTAGGCAGCCTTTATGAACAACGGCACTACATATCCCATCCATCCCTGGCAATGTATTACCTCGGGCGACCAGCGCAGCTTCTTGACAGTTTCGAGCACGCCACGTGCGAAGAAAATGGCTCTTTCGCCGTTGTCGTCGTATTCCTCTCCATTGTCGTCTGTTGCCATTTTGCGCTTCAGGAAGTAGTCGTCGTTGTCGATGAAGTAGACCTGTAGTCGTGTTTGCGGTATCGACGCCACTTTGATGATAAGTGGGTGGTCGGTGTCGTCTATCACGAGGTTCATTCCCGAGAGTCTAATAACCTCATGTAGCTGTCCTCTGCGCTCGTTGATGTTGCCCCATTTGGGCATGAATGTGCGTATTTCGAGTCCTTCCTCTTGCATCTTTGTCGGAAGGTCTCTGCCTAATACAGAAAGTGCTGACTCTGGAACATACGGTGATATTTCCTGATTGATGAATAAAATTTTCTTTGCCATGCTCATTAATGTTGGTTTTATTTGTGCGCTTGGGGATTGTTGTTTTTTTATTAATTTTAGTCCGTGTGCGCACTATTGGGTGCAAAGTTACAAAAAAAAATCGAGAATTGAGTCTGTGTTTTCCATTTACACCATTTTTGGCATGATTTTGTCATATTTTTAGATTTATTCTTTCTCGTTTAAGAAAAAAGTTGTTATTTTGCATCGAAATATCAAAATGTATGGAGTCTAATAGCTTTATGGCTCTTTTTTTTAAATATCAGAAAGAAGATGAAATTGTTCAGGAGTATTGTCGAACTTCAGAATGAATTGTTCGAAGTTCGGAAGGAAGGTAAGACTGTAGGATTAGTCCCGACGATGGGCGCGCTTCATGAGGGTCATGCCTCGTTGGTGAAGCGTAGCGTTGCCGAGAACGACGTGACAGTTGTTTCCGTATTTCTCAATCCGACCCAATTCAACGACAAGAACGACTTGGAGCGTTATCCGCGCACACTCGATGCCGACTGTGCTCTGCTCGAGTCGTGTGGCGCGAGCTATGTGCTTGCTCCCTCGGTAGAGGAGATGTATCCCACGCCCGACAAGCGCCAATTTTCTTTTCCCCCTGTGACAACAGTTATGGAGGGTGCCCACCGTCCGGGACATTTCAACGGTGTGTGCCAGGTTGTTTCGCGTCTGTTCTATATTGTGCGCCCCGACCGTGCCTATTTTGGCGAGAAGGACTGGCAGCAGATAGCTGTAGTTAAGGCCCTTGTGCGCTATCTCGGTCTGCCTCTGCAGATTGTGGAGTGCGACACCGTGCGCGAGGCCGACGGTCTTGCCAAGAGTTCGCGCAACACCCTGCTCTCTGCCGACGAGCGCGCCATCGCCCCTAAAATTTACGAGGCCCTAAAGTCGAGCCTGGAATATGGCGCAAAACACACTCTCGGTGAGACTCACGATAAGGTGGTGGCCGACATCAACGCTGTGCCAGGACTTGAGGTGGAATATTTCTCCATCGTCGACGGAAACACTCTGCTCGACGTCACGAACTGGGACGACAGCGACTATATTGCTGGCTGCATCACGGTGTATTGCGGCAAGACTCCAATACGCCTTATCGACCATATCACGTATAAAAACAAGTAGATTTTTTTTAGAGTTATGATGATAGAAGTATTGAAGTCGAAACTGCATTGTGTGCAAGTGACACAGGCCAACCTCAACTACATGGGTAGCATCACTATTGACGAGGACCTCATGGATGCCGCCAACATGATAGCTGGAGAGAAGGTGCAGATTGTCGACAACAACAACGGCGAGCGTTTCGAGACTTATATTATCAAGGGCGAGCGCGGCACGGGCTGTGTTTGCCTTAATGGAGCCGCGGCGCGCAAGGTGCAGGTGGGCGACACGGTCATCATCATGTCCTATGCGCTCATGGATTTCGAGGAGGCCAAGAGTTTCAAGCCAACAGTAGTTTTCCCCGAGAACAATCAAGTGGGGGAGTAATCCGCATTATTTTCTATGACAAATACGAATACCGACAACCGTCCTTCGGGACGCCAATCGGCGCGTCCTGCCCAGAAAGCCTTCGACAAGAGTTTCGGCCACCTGCAACCTCAGGCTGTCGACATTGAGAGGGTGGTGCTCGGAGCGTTGATGATAGATAAGGACGCCTTCTCGATGGTGTCCGAGACGCTGCGCCCCGAAACCTTCTATGAGCCGCGCCACCAGAAGATATATAATGCCATACAGACGCTCTCGATGAACGAGAATCCTGTTGACATTATGACCGTTGTCGACGAACTGAAGCGCGAGGGTACCATCGACGATGTTGGCGGAGCTCCCTATATTGTGGAGCTCAGTTCGCATGTGGCGTCGTCGGCGCATATTGAGTATCATGCCAAGATTCTCGCCCAGAAGTTTCTCGCACGCCAGCTGATTTCCTATGCCAGCGTGGTGGAAACCAAGGCTTTCGACGAGACTCAGGACGTAGACGAGCTGATGCAGGAGGCTGAGGGTTCGCTCTTCGAGCTGTCGCAGCGCAACATGAAGAAGGACTACACTCAGGTGGACCCAGTCATCACGCGTGCCATAGAAATCCTTCAGAAGGCTTCAGCCAATGCTGGCGGTCTGACTGGTGTGCCCACGGGATATGAGGAGCTCGACAAGAAGACGAGTGGATGGCAGAGTAGCGACCTTGTGATTATCGCTGGACGTCCGGCGATGGGTAAGACCTCGTTCGCCCTCTCGCTTGCCAAGAACATTGCTGTCGACTACAACACGCCCATAGCCTTCTTCTCGCTTGAGATGAACAATGTGCAGCTTGTCAACCGTCTTATATCCAACGTGTGTGAGATTCCGGGCAACAAGATGCTCAACGGTCAGCTTTCGGACGACGAGTGGGAGCGTCTCGACAAGAACATTCGCAACCTGCAGGGTGCTCCGCTCTACATCGACGACACTCCAGGTCTGTCGATTTTTGAGCTTCGCACAAAGGCGCGACGTTTGGTGCGTGAGAAGGGTGTGAAGATAATAATGATTGACTACCTGCAGTTGATGAACGCCAACGGCATGCGTTTCGGAAGCCGCCAGGAGGAGGTGTCGAAGATTTCGCAGTCGCTCAAGGGTCTTGCTAAGGAGCTCGACATTCCTATACTCGCTCTTTCGCAGCTCAACCGTACGGTGGAGAATCGTGAGGGTCTTGAGGGCAAGCGTCCGCAGCTGAGCGACCTTCGTGAGTCGGGAGCTATCGAGCAGGATGCCGACATGGTGCTCTTTGTGCATCGTCCCGAGTATTATCATATCCTCACCGACGAGAAGGGCAACGACCTTCGCGGCATGGCTCAGATTATAATAGCCAAGCACCGTAAGGGTGCCACGGGCGACGTGTTGCTCACCTTCCGTGGCGAGTTTACCCGATTCCAGGACCCCATGAAGCAGTCGTCGCCTATGAACGACGTGCCGCCTCTGGGCTCGGAGATTGTCGGCAGCAAGATGAATGCCGGCGACATGCCGATTCCGCCCGACTTTGCTGGAATGCCCGAAAATGCTCCGTTTGGCGATTCTTCCGATCCGGCTCCGTTCTAAGAATCAAATACGCCTATTCTAAGAAAGCAGATGCGCTCTGCAAGGGCAACGGTATTGTGTTATAGAATGTTGAATGAGGAGTGTTGAATGTTGAGTGTTGAATTAATTCTTCATTCTTAATTGAATACTTCTTCATCGGCTTCGCCGACCATTCAACATTCCACATTCCTCCTTCCACATTCTTCTACCTGCAACTCTGTACGCCGAGAGTGGCGAGGAGTGCGGTGAGAACGCTGACTATGAACTGTAGTACAGTTTTGAGGGTTTCTTTCTTTTTGGGTTCTGCCATAAATTTTTGTTTTTTGAGGGTTTGTGAATACTGGATTGGTTGCCTGGAGAATTTCCTTTCGTGGGGAGATTTGTCTGTAATGGTTTCGTGACACGTTCGTCATGGCTTCGGGAATCCTTCGGGACTTGTTCGGGATGCGCGCTTGTCTCGTTTTTTTACAATGCAAAGATACGACATTCGTGGATGGCAATCATACGATAGCGTACGTTGCAGTACGATTTTTTTGATGTAGGAGTCTATGGTGCCCTCGCCATAGCTTGGAGCGCGGAAGTCGCGGCAGAGAGCTTCCTCAAGTCCTGACAGTTGGCCCTTTCCTGCGCCACTATCAGCCACGATATTTGCCAACATTCCGCACATTTCCTTCCAATTTTTGTCGGGATGCATGAATTCTGCTCCGTTTACGTGAGCGCCAAGGATAGAAAAAAGCATGGGTACGAGTGGCTGATGCATGTCTTTGGACACCGGCGAGAGCAAAAGTTGCACGCATTCTGTGCCTTTTCCCAGACGTGGCATAGCTGGAGGGGTGGGTTTACTGAGGTTGTATTTAATATTTGTCATGTTAGCTAATTTGTTAAGTTGTTGATTATCAGCCTTTAAGAGGGAGTAGGGAGTGAGTGACGTTACAGTTACAGTTGTTACAGTTTTGTTTACAAGGGTTGCAATTTCTGTTTTTTCTATATATAACTATTTGATAGGGTGTCCAGTTCGTTGTACCAAATTTAGCTCACTTTCCTAAGCGTTTTGGTTCGTTCTGTAACCCAGTTTTT
>CAKPZC010000031.1 GCA_934203355.1 uncultured Prevotella sp.
TTTTGATTAGTTACTTAAAGCAGGTATGATTGAATAGGCTATTGCCTGTGGAGCGAAACCACTACCTGCTACTGCAAGTAGGAATTTTGAGTTTTGAATTTTGAATGTTGAATTGTTCGCTGCTACGCATGCGATTTTGAATTATTCAATTTTGAGTTTAACATAAGGATTCATGCATAATTCTTGGTAATTCGTGATAAAAAGATTGCGTGAGTCTTAGTCACAAATTATCGTAAATTAATCATAAATTCTATCGCCATATTCGAGTGATTCGTGTTCGCTGCTACGCAAATTCGGAATTAGGAGTTACGAGTTAGAAATTAGGAATTGGTCGGCGGAGCCGATTAGGAATTTTGAATTTTGAGTTAGGAATTAGGAGTTGGTCGGCAGAGCCGATTAGGAGTTTTGAGTTAGGAGTTTTGAATTAGGAGTTAGGAGTTGTTCTCGGCTTCGCCTGTGATTTGGAATTGAATATTTTTGAATTATTATGGAACGCGAATTACCAGAAATTATCCATAAATTTACCACGAATTAAAGCCTACGGCAATGTTGAATTTTGAATTATTCGCTGTTCCGCCTGCAATAGTGAATAGAACAATAATGTATTATTGACTTAAATATTTGCAAGTATCAGGGAAATGATGTAAATTTGCGAATACATATCTCCTCTAATGGAGTATGGGTAGATTATGGCAATACTCTCAATAAAGAAAATGGAATATTTTATGGTGTTCGTAAGAATGTTCGCTGAACATTTTGGATTGAACGAGAAACAAGCATTTAATTATTTGGATCGTCATAAAGGTTTAGCTTTTGTGAGAGACCATTATGATGTTATCCATACTCTGGATTTTGACTATGCTATTCAAGACGTGCAGGAAGTTTGCCAAATGAATGGAGGACGGTTGTGATGAGATTATACCATGGCTCAGACATGGAGATTGTGGCAGTGGATCTCCGGACGGACAGTTTGAATGTGATATAGATAAAGCATATGCAGAGTTGAAAAGAGAATTTAAGTGTGGCTGATACTTGAGATTTAAGGTTCAGTAGGTATGATTGAATAGGCTATTGTCTGTGGAGCGAAACCATGCCGGAGGCAATGCCTTCGGCAATGTTGAATGTTGAGTTTTGAGTTTTGAATTGTCGGCTTTGCCGATGTTGAATTGTTCAATGTTGAATTATGCGCTGTGCGCAATGTCGAATTTTGAGTGTTGAATGTTGAATGGTTGCCTTCGGCAATGTTGAGTTTTGAATGTTGAGTTGTCGGCTTTGCCGATGTTGAATTGTTCAATGTTTAATTGTTGCCGGAGGCAATGTTGAATCGTTCAATTTTAAATGTAAACTTGGTGGAAATAATGGTGGTAAGGTACACCACTTGCTGTGAACTATATTACGAAAAATAACGGGAAGGAATTATGAACATAAATAAAGAATTTTTAGGCAAGTTCTTTGAGCAGGCAGTCCAAAATCCGCGCTTGCGCCAGAGTTACGACTTACGTACTTCGTCGGATGATAATTCTCAACGTATTCTGTGTGCGTTGCTGCCAGGAACTGTTGTACCGATACATAGACATCCAAATAGCAATGAGAATGTACTGCTCTTGTGTGGTAAACTTGTAGAAGTTGTCTATGACGAAAATGGCAAAGAGATAGAACGTATCCATCTTGACCCTACCATTGGGAATTATGGCTGTGTGATACCTCCTGGTGCATGGCATACTGTGGAAGTATTGGAACCATCAGTTATCTATGAAGCAAAGAATGGCAAGTATGGAGAAGATGGAAGTGAAACATTGGATGCTTTCAAAGCAAAGGAAGCGGAAGCCAACACAGTTCCTACATTTTCCAACAGTTTTGGCGACCTTAGAAAAAACATCGAGTATTTGATTGGCATGGAACGTCAATCAGGTAGGATGGATGAAATTACTCCGCTTTATGTGTCGCGCATGCTGAATGTACCTTTGGAAGAAGTGGAGAAAGTTATGCGCGAAGCGCAGTTTTGAATTTTGAATTTTGAGTGTTGAATGGTTGCGCAAGCGCAATGTTGAATGTTGAGTGTTGAATGTTGAATTGTCGCCTTTGGCGATGTTGAATTGTTCAATGTTGAATTTGGATGGTTGTGCGAAGCGCAATGTTGAGTTTTGAGTGTTGTAATCGGCTGTGCCGCTTGCCAGAGCAAGAATGGTCGGCTTTGCCGATGTTGAGTTATTATTTTAGAGCGCAACATTCCTTCTAAATCAAAAGATTATGGTAAGAATACTTGCAAGTGTCGGGGAAAAAACGTAAATTTGCGTTTGAAGATGAACATAAGTAGTTTGTCCAAATATGATATGATAGCCGATAAGATAGAATATATAATCATGCTCATAAAACTGTTTGCTCGTCATTTCGGTTTGAGCTATATGCAGGCTTTCCGATATGTTAGTCTGCACGATGGAATAGAGTATGCAGAGAGACATTATAATATTTTGCATACACTGTCGTTTGAGGAACAAGTAGAAGGACTTGCTGCCTTTTGCCGTAAAAAAGGAGGGTTGCTGACATGAAACTATATCATGGGTAAAACATTTCAATGGGCATTTTGTACTGAACGTGCTGTTAAACATCTTCATAGCTTATGAAAGTATCAAAGAATGATTTTCAATATATGCTTGAGTGTATAGAGCGTGACTTAGCAACTATTCTCGTAGAAAAGAGAGGGATGACAATTCGTCAGGCTCTTAGTATCTTATATGATTCTGACACTTATCGCTTATTGCAGAATCCAAATACAGGTTTGTATTTTCAGTCTCCTCAGTATGTATACTCGTATTTGCAAGAGGAGATTGAACAAGGAAAAATAGGCATTAATCGTTCAGAAGTAGTTTCTAACATTTAACACTCAACACTTATGACGTTAGAAGAAAAACAGAAGGCTT
Source organism: uncultured Prevotella sp. (assembly GCA_934203355.1). Classification (GTDB taxonomy): domain Bacteria; phylum Bacteroidota; class Bacteroidia; order Bacteroidales; family Bacteroidaceae; genus Prevotella. Next base: position 2,922 of record CAKPZC010000031.1, read on the forward strand.
ATGTTAAGGATAGCTTGACAAGGGCAATAAGAGAAATGAAGGTTGCAAAGATTGAGGGTAGAAAACTCCAAAGTGTTGACGACTTTATCAATGAAATTTCCGATAAAAACGCTTTGCCTTTATAATATAAATCACTAACTTTGTCAACAAAAATATATGGCAGAAATTAGGTTTGCTTTTAGGATGGTGCATATTGACAATATAGATCATATTGTTAAATATGGTTTTGTGCATAAAGATTCTCCTTATGCAAGCCCTAATTATGTGCCTATTGGTGATGTTACAGTAATTGAAAGCAGAGTAGAGCGTCAATATGAAGGAGTAAGTCTAAGTGATTGTATACCATTTTACTTTGGACCACGTTCGCCAATGCTTTATGTTATTCAGCATGGATTTAATGGTGTAAAACAGTATAATGCTCAGGACATAGTATATTGTGCAATAGCCCTGAAGGATATTGTTGTAAGTGATATTGATTGTTTCTTTTCTGATGGCCATGCATTGAATAGGATGACTACTTTTTATCCTAAATCGGAGCTTGGCAGAATAAATGATATCGTTAGATATGAGGATGTATACACCAAATACTGGCAAGATAATGGGCCATTTGATGATACGAAAAGAAAAAAAGAAGCTGAACTCTTGGTGAAGGATGAAATTCCCCCTGAATATATCAGAGGTTTTGTCGTTTATAATTCACGTGCTAAGGAACAACTTATAGACAAAGGAATCTCTGAAGACAAAATAGTGGAAAAGAAAGATTATTACTATTAATTTTTAAGATATGATTCGATTTGTAAAAGGAAACCTGTTGGAAAGTGACGCCCAAGTCCTTGTTAATACAGTGAATACTGTTGGGGTTATGGGTAAGGGGATTGCTTTGCAGTTTAAAGAAGCATATCCTAATAATTATCTGAAATATCGTAAGGCTTGTAAAAACAATGAGGTATGTGTTGGAAAGATGTTCGTAACACATGATTTATCTTTATATAAAGGTGAAAAAATCATTGTTAATTTCCCTACAAAGACTACTTGGCGAAAGCCTTCAGAATATTCATATATTAGAGAAGGGCTTGTGGATTTGCGTAAACAAATAGAAGCAAACCATTGGAAGTCTATAGCAATTCCACCATTGGGCTCGCATAATGGTGGACTGGAATGGAATGTAGTAAAGCAGATGATTTTAGAAGCTTTGGCAGACGTGGATTGCGATATTATTCTTTATGAGCCTTCGGATGCAATAGTAGAGAAGATGAAAGCTGAAAGGGTAAAGCTAACCCCTGCCAGAGCAATGCTTCTATATATGTTGTGCAAAATGAATTCGGAGGGTGAATTTGCTTCGGAATTTGCTTCGGAAAAGGTCGCTTATTTCTTGCAGAAGTTTGGAGCTGAAGATAGTTTTAAGCTAACCTTCAAAAGGTATTATTATGGTCCGTATTCTGGCAAGGTTAAGTATGTGTTGCATTATTTGAATGGCAGTTATATCAAAGGTGTCGGCGATATGCAGCAGAAACCATTCGACTATATATGGCTTGCTCCTGATACCAGAAATGTAATAGAAGAATATCTTTCAAGGAAAGAGAATATTGAATATAAAAAAATCTGTGACAAGACTTCAGCTTTCTTGTCAGGATTTTATTCAAATTATCTATTGGAGTTGTTGTCGACTGTTGATTTCATATTGTCTACAAAAGAAGAATTACGCAGTTGGCTGACTATGGACAGATGTGACATCACAAGTAGTGTAGAGGAGTCTATAGCAGAATGGAGTGAACGCAAGAAACAATTGTTTTGTGACAGACAATATATTGATTTGGTGGTAGAGCATCTGAAAGAAGGCTATACTACTAACGCATAAATGTATACTTTCCTTGGAAGAAGTAAAGAAACTATAATTTTATATCCCCATCCGAGTGGCGGCATAAGCGCAGAGCGATACTGCGGTGGGGAACAAGGTGATAACACAATGCCTTTGGCAATGTTGAGTTAGGCAATCGGCTTTGCCGCTTGCCAGAGCAAGAATGGTCGGCTTTGCCGATGTTGAATTATTCAATTTTGAATTGTTTTTTTATCAATTCATATTTTTTTAAGCAATTGACTTTTTTAATGATATAGTGGGTATGGCGGAGTCGCCATACCCTGTTGTGCATGTATATACTGTACATACATCATAGTGACGTAAATACCAAATTTTTAAATATATAAATTTTTAATTATGGAAAGAAAAACGATTTATCTGTGTCTTGCCCACATGAGTGAGGCTGGTTTGGAACAGAAATACGTTAAGGAGGCTTTCGACACTAATTGGGTGGTGCCGATGGGTCCGAACGTAAATGCTTTCGAGAAAGACTTAAAGAAGTTTGTCTGTAGTCAAACTTCCAATGAGGAATTAGAAGTTAGGAATGTTGAATTAGAGCGTGAGGTGGTTTGCTTGAGTGCTGGTACTGCTGCTGTTCACTTGGCGTTGATAGGCTGTGGTGTTAAGGCTGGTGACGAGGTGCTGGTGCAGAGCTTTACGTTCTGTGCTTCGAGTCATCCTATCACTTATCTTGGTGCCAAGCCTGTGTTCGTAGGTTCAGAGGGTGAAACATGGAACATGGATCCGGCTTTGCTGGAGAAGGCTATTATTGACCGTAAGGAGAAGACAGGTAAATATCCGAAGGCAATTGTGCCTGTGGCTCTGTATGGTATGCCTTACCGTATCGACGAGATTATGGCTATTGCCGACAAGTATGGCATCCCGGTTGTGGAGGATGCAGCCGAGGGTATGGGATCACGCTTTGATGGACAAGTGTTGGGTACATTCGGCAAGTATGGTGTGCTGTCGTTTAATGGCAACAAGATGATTACTACTTCGGGTGGTGGTGCTTTGATTTGCCGTAATGCGGAGGATGCCAACGAGGTGATGTGGTATGCTACACAGGCTCGTGACGCTTATCCTTACTATCAGCATACTGCCATTGGCTACAACTACCGTATGTCGAACGTGTGTGCTGGTATCGGTCGCGGTCAGATGACTGTCCTCAATGACCATATTGCCCATCATAAACATGTGCAATCACTCTATGAGGAACTTTTGAAGGATGTTCCTGGTGTGCATATTCACAAGCAACCTGCCGATAAGCGTTATGATGCTAACTTCTGGCTTTGCGCTGCCACTTTGGACAAGGATGTTAAGATTCAAGGTCAGGAGAACGCATACAAGGAAGTTATCAAGACTGCCGTAGGTGGTGCTGCTGGTGTAATCCATGCCGTTGATTCAGCAACAACCGACTGTCAGCCTAATGATAATGTTGAGGCTTTGCGTGTGTTTATGCTATCGAAGATGGTGGAGTGTCGTCCTGTATGGAAACCTATGCATAAACAACCAGTATATGAGAGCGCTCCGGTATACACGAATGGGGTAGAGGAGGAACTGTTTAAGGTGGGCTTCTGTCTGCCTGCAGGTCCGTATGTTACGGATGATGACGTGAGATATATTGTAGAAAGCATAAAGGAAGCTATAGTAGGCTAAGGTAATAGCAGATAAGCAATAGAAAGAAGAGCGATTAATTGGCATGTCGTGGTGAATTCACGAATGTCGATTAATCGCTCTTTTTTTATTTAGGCTTATCGCTTTACTCTCTCAGTCTCAACCTCAATCTCTCCGAACTCTATCATTGCGTTAAACAGTCGGATTCCTTTCGCTTTTATCAGATCGTCCACCGTGATAAAGGCCTCTTTAATGAGTCCCTTGTCCAGAAGATAGGCTCGTTGGGTGCCTTGGAGCAATGGATGTTTAGGTGTGAGCCAATCGTTGCCATCGAAGATAGCGATGTTGGTGAAGGACGTGTCGGTGACGAGATTGTTTTTGATGATGACGATTTCGTCGCAGTTGCCTTTCTGGGCTGTAAGGGCGTTGAGAGAGGAGCGGTCGCAACTCTTGAAACTATAGTCAATAGAGTTGTCGTAGACTATTTGCAGAGAATTGATAGAGCGCATGGAGTAGGGAGCGTATTCTACAAGTTCAACGCCGTTCTCGCCGTATACCACGCGAGCCTTAAATAGCGACATATCCTCCTTGGGTGAAACAAGTTGAGCTAAGCAAGGCATAGGTTTAAGTGCAAGTTTTGGAAATAAGTGGTGGATTGTTCTTTCCATTCTTGCTTGATGGTAAGGGAGATTTAAAGCTATGCCATTCTCAATTTTTATAGTCTCAACGAATTTCTGGTTCATTTGCCTTGATTGATATTTTACTCTAACGCTTTTGGGTAACTTATTGACAATCACTTCGTAAGATTCCCTTATAATCGCCGTTACGAAATCATGCTCAAGCTGTTCGAAGAAAACATCACTCCAATGTTTCTTGTTCCAATGGAAGGCAGGAGTGATGGCTGAATATTGCTCGCGTAGCTCCTCGTTTCTTTCAGGAGACAGCTTGCATGCAAATCTCAACATACTTTCGTTCATGGCAAACTTGTCACCACCAAGCCAAAGACAAAGGAAAATTTTGCCTTCGACACGGAAGGTTATATTGTCGTCGCCAAAAGGCTGATCTTCGGTTACACCAAGTAAAGACAAAGTGAAATCTCTGACTTGTTCAATGTTCATAATTTTTTGTATGTTTAATTAAATATTGTGCACAAAGTTACATATAATCGCTTATAATCAGTATTTTTTTACATATAATATCGCACGTATGTCCTCGTTTTTCATTAACTTTGCATCCGTTATAACAATTTTGAGGAAATAAATACAAAACGATTAATATAAAAATGTCAAACAAGTTTGTTGAACACAAGGGTTTCAATCTTGTAGAAACCAACAAGGAAGTTTTGGACAAGTGGATGGCTGAGGATGTCTTCCACAAGTCAATCGACGAGCGCGAGGGCTGTCCGCAGTTTGTATTCTTCGAGGGTCCTCCCTCTGCCAACGGCCATCCTGGCATTCATCACGTATTGGCACGTGCCATTAAAGACACATTCAACCGTTATAAGACTATGCAGGGATTTCAGGTTCACCGCAAGGCGGGCTGGGACACTCACGGACTTCCTGTGGAGCTTGGTGTTGAGAAGGAACTCGGAATCACAAAGAAGGACATCGACAACAAGGCTTCGGAGAAGTATATCTCTACCGAGGACTACAATAAGAAATGTCGCGAGAACGTGATGATGTTTACTGCAGAGTGGCGTAAACTTACTGAGGAGATGGGCTACTTCGTAGACCTCGACCATCCGTATATCACATACGACAACAAGTATATCGAGACTTTGTGGTGGCTTCTGAAGCAGCTCTACAACAAGGGACTGCTCTACAAAGGCTACACTATTCAGCCTTACTCGCCAGGTGCAGGTACTGGATTGTCGTCGCATGAGCTCAACCAGCCTGGTTGCTACCGCGACGTGAAGGACCTCACAGCTACTGTGCAGTTCCTCATCAAGGACCCGAAGGAAGAATGGACAAAGTGGGGCAAGCCATATTTCGTGGCATGGACAACCACACCATGGACATTGCCTTCGAACGTTGCGCTTTGTGTTGGACCGAAGATTGACTATGTTTCGGTTGAGACATACAACCTCTATAGCGGAGAACCAATCACTCTCGTTATGGCAGAAAATCTTGTTAAGGCATACTTGAAACCAGAGCAGGAATGTGCTGATGGAGAGCTACTTCCGTTTGATAAGGAGAAGAAACAATGTCCGTGGCGCATTACCGGCAAGTTTAAGGGAACCGAACTTGAGGGCATGCATTATGAGCAGCTCATGCCATGGGTTAAGCCATGCGAGAAGGTTGACGACTTCGCTCCTAAGTTTGTTATTGACTATGCCGAGGCTCACCCAGAGAAGGTGTTCACAGGCGAGGACGGTCGCGACAAGTTTGTTGAGATGGAGAGCGAGGCTTTCCGTGTAATCCTCGGCGACTACGTTACAACCGACGACGGTACTGGTATTGTGCATATTGCTCCTACCTTTGGTGCCGACGACGCCAAGGTGGCTAAGGATGCCAATATCCCAGCTCTTTACCTCATCAACAAGAAGGGCGAGACACGTCCGATGGTTGACCTTCAGGGTAAGTTCTACCTCATCGACGAACTTGACGCTAACTTCGTGAAGGCTTGTGTCGACAACGAGAAGTATGGTCATCACGCAGGTAGCTACGTTAAGAACGCTTACGATCCACAATTCAACCAGAACGGTGTTTGGGACAAGAAGGCTTCGGACAAGGCCGAGGACCTCAATGTGGTGCTTTGCTACGAACTGAAGCAGGAGGGCAAGGCATTCAAGACCGAGAAACACGTGCACAACTATCCCCATTGCTGGCGCACGGACAAGCCAATCCTTTACTATCCGCTTGACAGCTGGTTTATCAAGGACACAGCTCGCAAGGAGCGTATGGTGGAACTCAATAAGACTATCAACTGGCAACCAGAATCGACCGGTACCGGACGCTTCGGCAATTGGCTTGAGAACCTCAACGATTGGAACCTCTCGCGTTCACGTTTCTGGGGAACACCGCTGCCTATCTGGCGCGACGAGAACCGTGGCGAGAAGTGCATAGGCTCGCTTGAGGAGCTCTATGCGGAGATAGAGAAGTCGGTAGCCGCAGGCGTGATGAAGAGCAACCCAATGAAGGACAAGGGATTCGTTCCTGGCGACTACTCTCAGGAGAACTACGACAAGATAGACCTACACCGCCCATATGTTGACTATATCGTGCTCGTGAACGACGAGGGCAAACCAATGTATCGCGAGTCAGACCTTATCGACGTTTGGTTCGATTCAGGCTCTATGCCTTACGCTCAGCTCCACTATCCGTTTGAGGGCGAGATGTCGCGTGGCACAGAAGAAGACCGCAAGGCTCTTGTGAACAGCACATATGAGGGCTTCGCCATAGCTCCTAAGTTCTATCCAGCCGACTTCATCAACGAGGGCGTAGACCAGACACGTGGATGGTTCTTCACTCTCCATGCCATAGCAACTATGGTGTTCGACTCGGTTGCGTTCAAGAACGTAATCTCTTCGGGACTCGTTCTGGATGCTAAGGGCAACAAGATGTCAAAGCACTTGGGCAACGCCGTTAATCCGTTTGAGCAGATAGAGAAGTACGGAGCCGACGCTGTGCGCTTCTACATGATGACCAACTCGGAGCCTTGGGACAACCTCAAGTATGACGAGAAGGGCGTAGACGAGGTGCGCCGCAAGTTCTTCGGCACATTATATAATACATATTCATTCTTCTCGGGTTATGCCAACGTGGACGCATTTGACAACAAGGCTGCACAGGTGGCCGTAGCAGAGCGTCCCGAGATTGACCGTTGGGTGCTCTCGGTACTTAATACCCTCGTGAAGGGTGTGCAGAAGGAGATGGAGAACTATGACCCGACACGCGCAGGTCGACTCATCGAGGACTTCGTGAACAACGACCTCTCTAACTGGTATGTTCGCTTGAACCGTAAACGTTTCTGGGGTAAGGAAATGTCGCAGGACAAGCTTGCCGCTTATCAGACACTCTATACCTGTCTGACTACAGTAGCAAAACTCCTCGCTCCGTTTGCTCCGTTCTTTGCCGACCAGTTGTTCTGCGACCTTGGTGCCGCACAGCTTGAGGGTACAACATCTGTACATCTCGCCAAGTTCCCCGTAGCTGACGAACAGCTCATCGATAACGAGCTTGAGGAGCGCATGGGAATGGCGCAGAAGATTACATCTATGGTGCATGCCCTTCGCAAGAAGGTGAACATCGCCGTGCGCCAGCCGCTTCAGGCAATCATGATTCCTGCTGTAGACAACGAGCAACGTCGCCACATCGAGGCTGTCAAGGACCTTATTCTCTCGGAGGTGAATGTTAAGGAACTTCGTTTTGTTGAGGGTTCGGGCGTATTGGTAAAGAAGGTGAAGTGTAACTTCCGCACTATGGGCAAGAAGTTTGGTAAACTGATGAAGGGTATTGCTGCCGCTATGTCGGCACTCGACCAGGAGCAGATTGCAGAACTCGAGACCAATGGCAAGATAGCTGTCGACGTAGAGGGCAACTCAGTAGAGGTGGAGGCTGCCGATGTAGAGATTATCTCGGAGGACATTCCGGGCTGGCTCGTGAGCAACGAGGGTAAGCTTACGGTGGCTCTTGAGATTGAACTCAACGACGAACTGCGTAACGAAGGTATGGCACGCGAGCTTATCTCGCGCATCCAGAACCTCCGCAAGGAGACAGGACTTGAGATTACCGACCGCATACACGTGACACTCACTCCGAACGAGAAGGTGGAGAAGGCTGTGGCTGGATTTGCCGACTACATACAGTCGCAGGTGCTTGCTCTCGACATTACTCTTGCCGACAACGACGGAGCAGAGACTGAATTCGACGACTTCAAGATTAACATCAAGGTCGTAAAAGCATAATATTTCCGGGAGGTTCGCCTTGTTGCCGTACCCTACAACCGATGGTGGCATTCAAGTATATGAAATGCAAAGAATAAATAAGATGAAATAAATCTATGAGATGCAGTAAATATACAAGATGCGATCAGGTAGAGTGGTGCGGCTACAAGCCGTACCTCCTATACTATTAAATACCTAACTCAATAAAAACCAACAACAATCATGGCAGAAAAGACACGTTACTCTGATGATGAACTCCAGGAGTTCAAGGAGATTATAAATGAAAAACTGAAGCTCGCACGACGCGATTTCAACTCAATGATGGAGCAACTGCGCAATTCATCCGACAACTCAGCCGACGACACAGCCCCAACATACAAGGCACTTGAGGAAGGCTCGGCAGCACAGTCGAAGGAGGAGATTGCCCAGATGGCAAACCGCCAGCAGAAATTCATCCAAGGATTGGAGGCTGCTCTCGTACGCATCGAGAACAAGACCTACGGCATCGACCGCATGACGGGAGAACTGATACCGAAGGAACGTCTGCGTGCAGTGCCCCACGCTACTCTAAGCGTGGCGTCAAAGAACGCTCGTAAAAAATAAACATGAAAAAATCGAACAAACATTTTGGCAATGGATGGCTTGCGGTGGTTATTGTCGCCGCAATCCTCATTGTCGACCAAATCATAAAGATAGAGGTAAAGACAAACATGTCGCTGGGTGAGGCCCTGCGCGTGACCGACTGGTTCTATATAGAGTTTATCGAGAACAACGGTATGGCTTATGGCATGACATTCATCAACAAGCTCGTGCTCTCGCTATTCAGGATGTTCGCGATAAGCGGAATTGGATGGTATATATATAAGGTGGTGAAGTCGGGCATTTTCTCCACAGGATATGTGGTGTGCCTTGCAATGGTGTTGGCTGGAGCCGCGGGCAACTTGATAGACTGTATGTTCTATGGGTTGATATTCGACGCCTCAACCCACTTCAGCGTGGCAGACTTTGTGCCATTCGGAACAGGCTATTCATCGTTCCTGCATGGCAAGGTGGTGGACATGTTCTATTTCCCCATTATTGAAACCACATGGCCTGATTGGGTGCCAATGTTCGGAGGCGACGAGTTTGTTTTCTTCTCGCCAGTATTCAATTTTGCCGACTCATGCATAAGCGTCGGAGTGGCCCTGCTTTTGTTGTTCTTCCGTGGCGACCTTGAGCGCATGTCGGAGGCATGGCGTAAGCCTGAGCCTAAGGCAGAAATCGACGAATCGGCTAATTCATAGTAATTACCCATATGAAGTTAAAGAAATTATTGCTTTGTGCTGTTGCTGTCGTTCTTGTTGGTATGACGGCAGTTAGTTGCAAACCTGGTATTCCCAGTCGCTATCTACAGCCCGACGAGTTGGCAGACATTCTTTACGACTATCATGTGGCACAGGGTATTGCCCAAAGCCAAAATGACACGATTGCCCTGCGCACTTACAGATTGAGTATACTGAAAAAATATGGTGTAGAGAAAGCCGACTTCGACTCTTCGATGGTCTACTACACGCGTCATACCGAACTGTTGGAGAAGGTGTACACTAAAATATCCGACCGTCTCAATAAGGAGGCTGTGGCTCTTGGTGGAGCTTCGCTTCGGACGGGAGATGAAATATCAAGTTCTGACACTACAAACATCTGGCGTCAGTCGCCAGCGTTTGTTCTTTCTCCTTATGCTGCAACCAACCGCTTGGCGTTCGAGATAAAAGCCGACTCCTCGTATCATGCTGGCGATAGGCTCATACTCGACTTCGATGCCCAATTTATCTATCAGGACGGAATACGCGACGGAGCAGCCATGCTTGCTGTCACCTACGACAACGACAGCATAGAATACATCAATAACAGCGTGATGTCGTCGACGCATTATCACATGCAAATCAACAATACGGGTCGTCTTGGCATCAAGTCGGTGCGCGGATATTGGATTCTTTCTGCCAACTCTTCGGGAGAAGCCTCGTCGTCGACAACGCTGAAGGTATTTGTGGTCTACAACGTGAGATTGATACGCATGCACACCAAGGAGGAGAAAATGACTGAAACGGCAGATGGCTCAGAGAAGACAGACTCATTAAAGAACAGTAGGACTTCGGCTGAAAAGCGAACTGACAGTATTCAGTCGGGAACTAAAGGTGAGCCTGCTAATGGAGAAGCTCCGCTTAAACTCTCTGCTCAACCGATTAAGGTTCTTCCTCCCCAAGAAAAATTGCATCGTCCATGAGCCGATTCTTAGCAGCCAACCACGTAGCGACTGAGGATGGTGTGGTATTCTCGCCAGGCGTTGTGAGGATAAATAATAAGGAAGTGACCCACATCGAAAAGCTTGATGGCGAACGACCCTTCACAGAATGGCTTGGAGGGGAAATCATAGTAAGACGAATGCCCGACGGCAGTTTGAGAGCCTACAAGGACGAGCAGTTGCTAATAGATTACGAATAAAAAAATAATTACTAAAAAATAGAAAATTATGCTTAGTGTAAACGAATTGGAAGACCGCCTTATTGACCTCGCTTTTGCCGAGGACATAGGCGACGGCGACCACACAACCCTTTGTTGCATCCCTGATACAGCTATGGGCAAGTCGCATTTGTTGATAAAGGAAGACGGAATCCTTGCAGGTGTTGAAGTGGCTAAACGTGTATTTGCACGCTTCGACCCGACTATGCAGGTGGAAGTGCTTATTGGCGACGGTGCGCACGTGAAGAAGGGCGACATCGCAATGGTAGTTACCGGCAAGGTGCGCTCATTGCTCCAGACAGAGCGTTTGATGCTCAACATCATGCAGCGCATGAGCGGTATTGCCACAATGACAGCCAAGTATGTAGAGCGCTTGAAGGGTACAAATACCCACGTGCTCGACACCCGCAAGACCACTCCTGGTCTGCGTATGCTCGAGAAGCAGGCTGTGAAGATAGGTGGCGGCATGAATCATCGCATAGGTCTGTTTGACATGATTCTGCTCAAGGACAACCACGTTGACTTTGCAGGAGGCATTGCCAACGCCATCAACCGTTGTCATGAGTATCTGAAGGAAAAGGGTCTGGACTTGAAGATTGAAATCGAGGTGCGCAACTTCGACGAGCTTCGTCAGGCTATGGAATGTGGCGGAATCAACCGCATTATGCTCGACAACTTCTCGGTGGAGAATACAAAGAAGGCTGTCGAGATGGTTGGCGGCAAATACGAGACCGAATCGAGTGGTGGTATAACTTTCGACACAATCCGCGACTATGCAGAATGTGGAGTAGACTTCATCTCTGTGGGTGCCCTCACTCACTCTGTGAAGGGTCTTGACATGTCGTTCAAGGCTTGCGAATAAACAAAAATAAAAAAGTCCTACTCCCCTGTTCCCTCCCTATGTGGAGGGTAGGGGAGCGGGACTTTTTAACTTATTATACTATGCAGATATCTAAACAAATCAAGACTTGTGCCCTTGCCGCCCTTATGTCGGCATCGGCAATGGAGGCTTCTGCCTGCACCAACTTTATTGTAGGCAAGAATGCGAGTGTTGACGGTTCGGTGATGGTGTCGTATAATGCCGATGACTACGGCATGTTCGGCTACCTATGCCACTATCCAGCGGCTACCCATCAGAAGGGCGAGATGCGCAAGATTTATGATTGGGACTCGGGCGAGTATCATGGCGAGATTCCTGAGGCGCCAGTTACATATAATGTTATAGGCAATATCAACGAGTTTCAGCTTTCTATTGCCGAGACGACCTATGGTGGACGTGAGGAGATGGTCGACCCTACAGGCATTATCGACTACGGCTCACTCATCTACATCACCCTTCAGCGTGCCAAGACAGCCCGTGAGGCAATTGCCGTGATGACCTCGCTTGTTGAGACCTATGGCTATTGTTCCGAGGGCGAGACATTCTCAATATGCGACCCCAACGAGGCATGGATTATGGAAATGCAGGGCACCGGCAAGGGTTCGAAGGGAGTTGTGTGGGTGGCAATGCGCATTCCCGACGACGCCATTTGTGCCCATGCCAACCAGAGCCGCATAGGTAAGTTCAATATGAAGGACAAGAAGAACGTGATGTACTCGAAGAACGTCATCTCCTATGCGCGCAAGATGGGTTGGTTTAATGGCAAGGATGCCGACTTCTCATGGAAAAACACTTATGCGTTCCCCGATTTCTCGGGTCGTCGTTTTTGTGACGCTCGTGCATGGAGCTTCTTCAACCATTGGCAGAAAGGTTTCGACCGCTACTTGCCATGGGCTATTGGTAAGGACGAAAATGCCGAGGACATGCCTCTGTGGATAGTTCCCGACCGCAAACTTAGCGTTCACGACGTGGAGATGTGCATGCGCGACCACTATGAGGGCACGGCTCTGTCGATTGATTCTACCAACGTGGGTGGCGGTATTTATGAGATGCCTTATCGTCCGACACCACTTACCTACAAGGTAGACGGCAAAGACTACTTTAACGAGCGTCCTGTGTCGACTCAGCAGACTGCATTCACTTTTGTGTCGCAGCTTCGCTCATGGCTACCCAATGAGATTGGTGGAATAATATGGTTTGGCAACGACGACGCCAACATGGTGGCCTACACCCCTGTGTATTGCGGCAATACCGTGCAGCCCGAGTGCTATAACACGCCGGGTGCCGACGCTGTCACATATTCCGACAAGAACGCCTTCTGGGTGTGCAACTGGGTGAGCAACATGATCTATCCCCGCTACTCCCAGCTCTTCCCCGAGTTGAAGACTGTGCGCGACTCGCTCGAATCGAGCTATTTTGCAGCCCAGAAAGAGGTGGAGGCAAAGGCTCAGGCCATCTATGCCACAGACAAGGCGGCTGCCGTGAAATATCTTAACACCTATAGCAACGACAAGGCACAGCAGATGCTTACCGCATGGCATGAACTCGGACGACTCATCGTTGTGAAGTATAACGACATGGCAGTCAAGAAGACTAAGGACGGTAAACTGACACGCTCGGTAGTGCGTCCAGGTTATCCCGCAAGTTTCGCAAAGAAACTCGTGAAGGAGACTGGCGACTGGTATGCTGTGCCAGCCAAGAAATAGAAAGCCAGAGAAAAACAGCTGATATTGCAAGGCAACATAAACAGCTGATTCCGCAAGCTTACATAAACAGCAGATTTCGCAAAGACAACACAAGCGGCACGCGCAACAAGGGCAATAGTGCAATAATTCACTTCGCTATTGCCGAGGTTGTTCATGCTCTTTGTGTTGTCTTTCTTTATATTATAATTTCGGTATTGTCTTCCTTTTTTACATATCTGATAAAAATAAGTTTGAAAAAATCATTAATTTAAATTTTTCTTACTAACTTTGTGGTCTAAATAATAATTATTATTCCGTGTTTGCGTTCCGGTGCAGGCACAACGACTTATTGACAATACAAAGAATACAGATGAGTGACAGTAATTTGGCAGGAATACTCACCACAGCCGTAGACAAATTATCTGACCCCCAATTATGTGAGGGTTTGTTTCATCCGCATCGTGACGGCAATCCATTGCCTTCGGGGAAAGTCCTCGAAGAAATAATCGCATTGTCAAGAGCCGTGCTTTTCCCTGGTTTTTACGGTTATTCCCAATTAAACAACAACACGTTGCGCTATCATATAGGCGTGAGTGTGGAGCGTCTCTACAGATTGCTGCGCGACCAGATACAGGCAGGACTATGCTTTGTAGACGAAGATACGCATTGGCGACGGTTGCGTGATAGGAGCAAACACATGGGTGACCGAAGACATGGAAGCGGACACCATAAAAACAGAAAAGAAAGAAAACAAGAAATAATCGCTTTACAACAAAATGAAAGAATTTGAACTTATTGCCAAGACCTTTATGGGCTTAGAGCCTGTCTTGGCAAAAGAACTCACCGCCTTGGGTGCAAACAATGTGCAGATTGGTCGTCGTATGGTGTCGTTCACAGGCGACAAAGAAATGATGTATCGAGCTAACTTCCAGCTCCATACAGCAATACGTATTCTGAAGCCTATAGCTAAATTCAAGGCTGCTTCGGCTGACGACGTGTATGAGGAGATAAAGAAAATAGACTGGAGCCAATACATCGAGAAGGGAAAGACTTTCTCGGTAGACTCGGTTGTGTATTCGGAGGAGTTCCGCAACTCGCGCTTTGTCACCTATAAGGTGAAGGATGCCATTGTCGACCAGTTCCGCGAGAACACCGGAACACGTCCCAACATCTCTGTGAGCAACCCAGATATCCGTTTGAACATACATATCGCCGAGACTGCTGCCACCCTGTCGCTCGATTCGAGTGGTGAGTCGCTCCATCGTCGTGGCTATCGTCAGGAGTCGGTAGAGGCTCCCTTGAACGAGGTGCTTGCGGCTGGTATGATTCTGATGACGGGATGGAAGGGCGAGACCGATTTTATCGACCCCATGTGTGGTTCGGGCACTCTCGCTATTGAGGCGGCACTTATTGCTCGCAATATGAGTCCGGGCGTGTTCCGCAAGGAGTTCGCCTTCGAGAAATGGACAGATTTCGACCCAGAGCTTTTCGACACCATATATAATGATGATTCGCAGGAGCGCGAGTTCACCCATCACATCTATGGCTACGACATCGACATGAAGGCTGTGAACACAGCTCGTCTTAATGTGCGTGCGGCTGGCCTGTCC
This sequence comes from uncultured Prevotella sp., assembly GCA_934203355.1. GTDB lineage: Bacteria > Bacteroidota > Bacteroidia > Bacteroidales > Bacteroidaceae > Prevotella. Next base: position 17,953 of record CAKPZC010000031.1, read on the forward strand.
AACGACATCACAATCGATTGTGCCGACTTCAAGGATTTCACCAAACCAGCCGAGAAGAGCATCCTTGTAGTTAATCCTCCCTATGGCGAGCGTATCTCTACCCCTAACCTGCTCAACACATATAAAATGATTGGCGAGCGTCTGAAGCATGCCTTTATGGGTAATGAGGCATGGGTGCTCAGCTATCGTCAGGAGTGCTTCGAGGCTATCGGACTGAAGCCGTCAATCAAGATTCCGGTCTACAACGGCTCTTTGGAGTGCGAGTTCCGCAAGTATAGCATCTTCGACGGCACAATGAAGGAATTCCGCCAGGAAGGAGGCATCGTGAAGACCGAAGAGGAGAAGCGCCAGATGGCAGAGAAACATCGTTTCAAGAAGAATCGCGAGTTCAAGAAGCGACTCGACGAAGATGCTGAGAATGAGGAGGCTGACATCCGTTCGTTCAAGTTCCGCTCGATGGACCGTCGCAACGACAACGATGGTGCGAAGCGTGGCGGCAAATCGTTTGGCGGCAAGCGTTTCGATCGCGACGATAGCAAATCGTTTGGCGGCAAGCGTGACGGCAAGCGCGACGACAAATCGTTCTCGCGTGGACGCGACGACAAGGGTTTCGGCAAGGGATTCAAGGGCGACCGCAAGGGCGGCAAAGGTTTCAACAAAAATAAATTCGACGATGAGGATTAAGTATCTGTCAACACTACTGTTTGGCTTGCTTGCATCGCTTACAGTTAGCGCGCAGCAGCTAAAGGAGTTCACGCTCGAAGACTTGAACTTCGGCGGTACCAATTATCGCAATATGGTGCCCCAGACTCGTCATTGCGCATGGTGGGGCGACCAGCTTGTGCGCCTTGAGGGCGACGCTTGCTACTTGGTAAACAAAACCAGCGGCAAGGAAACCAAGCTATTCGACAAGAGCGAAATCAACCAATGGATTGCCCCCACGCGTTCCATAAAGGTGAATTCGCTTAGTGGCGCAACATTTCCCTATGCCGACAAGTCGATTGTCGTGTTGCGAGGAGGAGCCACCATCTATGTCGTTGACTTCAAGAAACGCTGTCTTGTGTCAGAGACCGAGATAGCCGACGGCGACAACCTGCTCGAAAGCAACTACAAGAGTGGAGCCATGGCTATTCTGCGCGACAACAACCTCTTCTTGCGTCTGGGCGACAAGGAGTGGCAATTGTCAAAGGACGGTTCGCGCGAGATTGTTTATGGTCAGACCGTGCATCGCGACGAGTTTGGCATCCACAAGGGCACATTCTTCAGCAACGGAGGCTCCAAGCTCGCATTCTATCGCATGGACCAGTCGATGGTGGTGGATTATCCCCAGGTGACAATCCCCGAGATTGACTATTTCAACCATCCCGAGACCGAGACATGTAGTGCAAAGCCAGCTCCCGACAAATATCCCATGACTGGCGAGACATCACATAAGGTAACAGTTGGCGTGTTCGACACGGCGACAGGCAAGACCGTCTACTTGAAGGCGGGCGACCCGACCGACCGCTATTTCACCAATATTTCGTGGAGTCCCGACGACCGGACAATCTACATGTTCGAGCTTAACCGCGACCAGAACGACTGCCGCCTTGTCAGCTACGACGCCACAACAGGCGAGAAGACAGGCGAGCTCTATCGCGAGACCGACGAGAAATACGTAGAGCCCCAGCACCCCATCATGTTCCTGCCTTGGGACAACAGCCAGTTTATCATGCAGAGCCAGAAGGACGGCTACAACCACTTGTATCTCTGCTCCCTCGGCAAGCATGGAAGCCGCATGGCAGGCAACACAGAGTCGCTCGACATCCGACAGATTACTTCGGGCAAGTGGGTCGTAATGGATGTTCTCGGCTTCAACGCCAAGCGTAAGAGCATCATCATAGCCTCGAACGAGCTTAGCCCAATACAGCGCAACATCTTCGCGGTAGACCTGAAGACTGGTAAGCGCACTCTTGTCGACGAAACTGGCGACGGATGGCACAACGGAATGCTGAGCGCGAGCGGAGCCTTTGTTTTCGACAAATACTCATCGCCCGACGTTCCCAACAATCTGGCAGTTGTCAACACCGAGAACGGAAAGCGATTCAGCTATTTCCGCGCCGACGACCCTTGGAAGGGTTATAATGTGCCCGAATACTCATGCGGCACAGTAAAGGCAGCCGACGGCACTACCGACCTGTATTGGCGCATGGTGAAGCCTACAAACTTCGACCCCAACAAGAAATATCCCGCTATAGTCTATGTCTACGGCGGACCTCACGCCCATAACGTAGACGCGCGCTGGCACTACTCTTCGCGCTCATGGGAGACCTACATGGCACAGAACGGCTATCTCTTGTTCATCCTCGACAACCGTGGCTCGGAGAACCGTGGCAAGGAGTTTGAGCAGGTCACGTTCCGCCAGCTCGGTCAGGAGGAGATGAAGGACCAGATGAAGGGTGTGGAATACCTGAAGAGTCTTGCTTATGTCGATGCCGACCGTATCGGCGTGCATGGATGGAGCTTTGGCGGCTTCATGACAATCTCGCTCATGACCAATTATCCCGACGTGTTCAAGGTGGGCGTAGCCGGTGGACCAGTTATCGACTGGCATTGGTATGAGGTGATGTATGGCGAGCGCTACATGGACACGCCCCAGGCTAACCCCGATGGTTATAAGAAGACCTCGTTGCTCTATAAGGCCAAGGATCTGAAGGGCAAGTTGCAGATAATAACAGGCGACAACGACGTTACTGTTGTGCCGCAGCATTGCCTCTCGTTCATCAAGGCTTGCATAGCAGCTGGCACTCAGCCCGACTTCTTCGTATATCCGGGTGAGCCCCACAACATGCGCGGCCACCAGAGCACTCATTTGCATGAGCGCATAAGCCAGTATTTCTTCGACTACTTGAAGTAATGAACATTGATAATTAATTTAATTAACAGTATAGAAATGAAAGTTCTTTTGTTGGGAAGCGGCGGCAGAGAGCACGCCTTGGCATGGAAAATCGCCCAGAGCGACAAGTGTGAAAAACTCTTCATAGCTCCCGGTAATGCCGGAACGGCAGAGGTAGGCGAGAATGTGGCCATTAAGGCCGACGACTTTGAGTCGTTGAAGCAGTTCTGCGTCGACAACGGCGTCGACATGGTTGTGGTGGGTCCCGAGGACCCATTGGTAAAGGGAGTCTACGACGACTTCCGCGACGACGAGCGCACTCGCCACATTCCGGTCATCGGTCCGTCGAAGGCTGGTGCCGTGCTCGAGGGAAGCAAGGATTTTGCCAAGCGTTTTATGATGCGCCATAACATCCCGACTGCCAAGTACGAGACATTCGACGGTAATACGCTCGACGAGGGTCTGAAGTTCCTTGAGACACTCCAGGCTCCCTATGTGCTCAAGGCCGACGGTCTGTGTGCCGGCAAGGGCGTTCTTATTGTCCCCACTCTTGAGGAGGCAAAGAAGGAGCTGCGCGACATGCTCGGCGGAATGTTCGGATGTGCTTCGGCGCGTGTTGTCATCGAGGAGTTTCTTAGCGGCATCGAGTGCTCGGTGTTTGTGCTCACCGACGGCAAGAATTATAAGATACTGCCCGAGGCAAAGGACTATAAGCGCATAGGCGAGCACGACACAGGTCTGAACACAGGAGGTATGGGAAGCGTCACTCCCGTGCCGTTTGCCGACGAGGCATGGATGAAGAAGGTCGACGAGCGCATCATTCGCCCCACAGTAGAGGGCCTTGCAGAGGAAGGCATCGACTACAAGGGATTCATCTTCTTTGGACTCATCAACGTTGATGGCGAGCCAATGGTGATTGAATACAACTGCCGTATGGGCGACCCCGAGACCGAGAGCGTGATGTTGCGCCTTAAGAGCGACATCATGGACCTCTTTGAGGGTGTGGCTGCTGGCGACCTTGACAAGCGCACCATCGAGTTCGACCCGCGTGCTGCCGTATGCGTAATGCTCGTTAGTGGCGGTTATCCCGAGGCCTACGAGAAGGGCTATGTCATCGAGGGTATCGACAAGGTAGAGGGTTCAGTAGTGTTCCATTCGGGCACAGCCGTCAAGGATGGCAACGTCGTGACCAATGGAGGCCGCGTGATAGCAGTCAGCAGCTATGGCAAGGACAAGGACGAGGCATTAGCCAAGTCGTTTGCCGAAGCTATGAAAATCAACTTCACAGGCAAGTATTTCCGCAGAGACATCGGCAAGGACCTCTAAACTCCTTGCTTGGCTCGGTTTTTAGAGTCAGCATGTCCAAATAAAGGTCATGCTAAACTTAAATAATTGAACTTTAGCAAGTTCATAGAATTCAGAAGTTAAAGAAGTTAGCGCTCCCTACGGTCGCTAGAATTTCTTGCTAAGGCAAGCGGCAAAGCCGAGCGATAGTCAGTACTCTTTTGGCTGAATATTCATCTGTAAGGCATACGGCTTTAAATTCTATAACTTCTTTAAATTCTATAACTTCTGATTGAATTAAATAATTTATAGAAGCAGGGAACCGTCTTCTTTTCATTAGATTTGAAGACGGTTCCCGCTTTTTTTAATAAATATTTATGATAACAAAGCGAATACAAAACAGGGTGGCTGAAAGCCGCACGGCTTTACCCATCACGATGGGCTATGCCTTGATAGTTACTGTGGCAGGCGGTCTGTTTGGCTCCCACCAATGGCTTCAGTTCATATTGCTGGCGTTCACGTCGTTGCTGATGATGGTGCTCAACAACTCCAACGCCCTAATCCGCATCTACAGCCGTATGGTGTCGTGCTCGTTCATAATGCTTGCCGTGATGTCGCATTTCACCTTCGTCAACATTAGGTGTGGCATTCTTCAGGCATGTTTTGTGGCATTCTACATATTGCTATTTGGTTCCTATCAGAACAAGAACGCCACGGGCATGATATTTTATGCGTTTGTGATGTATGGTCTGGCGAGCATGGTGTTTGTGCAGGTGTTGTTTTTCCTTCCGCTTCTGTGGATACTCATCTACACCAACATTATGGTTGGCAGCCTCAGAGTGTTGGTAGCCTCTCTGTTGGGCCTTGCCATGCCCTATTGTTTCCTTGTGGCCTATTACGTCTATTCGGGCGACATCGATGCTCTCGTTGCTCGTCTTTCGCCCGACGATTCGTTTTTCTCCTTCTTCGCATGGCGTGAGCTGTCGGTTTCCCACATCGTGACAATAGCATTTGTGGCAATATTGTCGGCTGTTGGCATAGCCCATTACCACATGAGCAACTACAAGGACAAGATTCGCACCCGCATGCTCTTCGAGATTTTCACGTTTATGATATTGGCAGAGTATGTTTTTGTCGTTCTGTTTCCCCAGCACATCGACTATCTGCTTGCGCTTCTCATAGTGAACACGTCGCCGTTGATAGGCCATTACATAGCGTTGACCCACACCCGATGGACCAACCTCTCGTTCTGCTTGATGACAGTAGTAACATTAATCATAACCATTTTCAATATATGGATGCCTTTTTGAGTTTTCTTGTAGACTGGGGCTATTGGGGCATGTTGGTCTCGGCGTTTCTGGCAGGCAGTTTCTTTCCCTTTAGCAGCGAGGCTGTGATGGTGGGTCTTCAGGCGGCAGGTCTCGACCCCCTTCCCCTGGTTGTCTACGGCACAATAGGCAACGTGCTGGGCTCGCTGTTCAATTATGGTGTCGGCAGACTGGGCAAGCTCGAATGGCTTGAGCGCCTACACGTGAAGCACGAAGACCTCGACAAGGCGCGTCGTTTTGTAAGGGGTAGGGGAGCCTGGATGGGATTCTTCGCCTTTTTGCCGATACTCGGAAGCGCGATAACGATATTGCTCGGACTGATGAAGGCCAACTTTATCGTCACCATAACCAGCGTCAGCATAGGCAAGTTTCTGCGTTATCTGATGCTTGTGTATGGAGCGTCGTTGTTTTTGTAGGCAAGCCTAGGCATGAGCCGGATGATATAGGATAATAAAAGTTGAAAAAATTATTAATGTCTCTACATTTATCTGGCATAAGAATAAAAGTTTGCCCGATTTTATTTAACTTTGCATAGCGCGCCATTATGCGCTAACTTCAATCAAATAAAACACGATTCAATAATAAAATAACAATGAAACAGACAAAGATTGTTGCTTCAATAAGTGACCGCCGTTGCGACATTGAATTCATTCGCAAACTCTTCTTCGCTGGAATGAATGTTGTCCGCATGAACACGGCACATGCCACTCCTGATGGGATACGTACAATAATACGCAATGTCCGCGCCGTGTCGCCCCATATTGCATTGATGATAGACACCAAGGGTCCCGAGGTGAGAACCACCGGTGTCGACGAGCCTATAGTCTATAAGTCTGGCGACATGGTGAAGATTTTCGGTCGTCCCGAGATGGACTCCACCCACGATATAGTGAATGTGTCGTATCCCGATTTTGCCAAGGACGTGAAAACTGGCGACCATGTGCTTTTCGACGACGGCGAGCTCGACATGCTTGTGGTTGAGAATGTTGGCCCCATGCTTGTAGCCCAAGTGCAGAACGACGGCGTGCTCGGAGCCCACAAGAGTGTGAATGTCCCAGGCGTGCACATCGCCCTGCCTGCCATCACCGAGAAAGACCGCCAGAACATACTCCTCGCCATCGAGGAGGACATCGACTTCATAGCCCACTCGTTTGTGCGCTCAGCCGACGATGTGCTTGCCATACAGAATATTCTCGACGAGCACAACAGCGACATCAAGATTATCTCGAAGATTGAGAACCAGGAGGGAGTAGACAATATCGACGAGATTATCGATGCTTCCTATGGCATAATGATTGCGCGTGGCGACCTCGGCATCGAGGTGCCTATAGAGCGCATCCCCGGCATTCAGCGTCAGATTATTCGCAAATGCGTGATGAGCAAGAAGCCCGTAATTGTTGCCACCCAGATGCTCCACACGATGATTAAGAATCCACGCCCAACTCGTGCCGAAGTGACCGACATCGCCAACGCCATATATTCCTATACCGATGCCCTTATGTTGTCGGGCGAGACAGCGAGCGGCAAGTATCCGCTTGAGGCTGTAGAGACGATGGCTGCCATAGCCGAGCAGGCAGAGAAAGACCGTAATGCCATGGGCGAGTGGGAAGTGCCTATGAGCGAGAATTGCTCGCAGCGAGAGTTTCTGGCTCATGCCGCCATCGACGCTACCCGTCGGCTTGGCGTGGCAGGTATCATTACCGACTCGCTCACAGGCGAGACTGTGCGCCATCTTGCTGCCTTCCGCGGCCCCAACCCAGTTCTTGCCATCTGCTACAAGGAGAAGACTCAACGATGGCTTAACCTCAGCTATGGCGTGATTCCTATCCACCAGAAGGAGCAGGCTTCGGCAGAATATATGTTCACAGCAGCCTTGCGAATGCTTCGCCAGAAGGGCTATATCACTCTCGACGACAAGATTGCTTATCTGAGTGGCAGCTTTGGTTTGGGCAATCCTACTGGCACTACCTTCCTTGAAATCAACAAGGTCAGCCAGGTGTTCGACAAGTCGTATGAGTTCCATCTGCCGCAGAAGGAGGAGAATACGTAGATAAGAGTCTGAGCTTAGGGAAGAGCTTAGTGTGTGGTAGGGGCGAGAGCGTCCTAACCCTCAAAAGAACGAAACGCCATGCAAGGGCAACAGTATTGTGTTATAGACTGTTCTTCTTGCATGGCGTTTTTGTTTTTTTTACTTCTCGTACAGCTCTATTGGCAGTCCGTCGGGGTCGCTGAAGAACACGAACGGTTATTTGCGACTATAGCTCTTGTTATTTTCCTTTCTGCAACATCCTGCGCGACTTTTCCTTGGCGAAAGCCTGCATGTCCACAGCCACGTCGTCCTCGTCCACGATTTCCACTCCAGTCATGGTCTCTATGATGTCTTCCATCGACACCACGCCACGCAGACATCCGTATTCGTCGAGGATGATTGAGATGTGCTCGCGTCTCTCCAGCATCTTCTCCCATATTTGATATACCGAATCGTCCTCGTTGAATGAAAGTATCGGGCGCATGAGGTCGGACAGTTTGGTCTCGAACTTGTCGTCCGACAACTCCTTCAGCACCATGTCCTTCAGCACATAGCCGATGACGTAGTCCTTGCTCTTGTCGTATACTGGTATGCGTGAGAAGTTCCATGTCTGCTGCTCGTAAAACTCCTTTATGGTAAGGTTCACGTTAGCCGTCTCAACCACAATGGATGGAGTCATCACCTCGCGTGCCTTCACATTAGCCAGCCGGATGCAGCTCTTGATAATCTTGCTTTCCGACTCGCGGAAGATGCCCTCCGTAGTGCCTACGTCAACCATTGCCGACACCTCCTCGCGGCTCACCGAAGCCTGATGCGACTTCGGGGTGAACACCTTTGTGATTAGCTCTGAGAGCAGAACCAGCGGATAGGTGATGAAGATGAGCACGCGGATGATCTTGGTGGAAGGCATGGCGAGCGAACGCCAATACGACGCTCCGATGGTCTTGGGGATGATTTCGGAAAGAATAAGAATCAGCAACGTCAGTATGGCTGAAATCAGTCCGAAGTATTCTTCGCCGAATAGCTTCATCGACTCTGCTCCTACGCCAGCCGAACCGATTGTATGTGCAATGGTGTTGAGCGAAAGAATTGCGCCCACGGGACGGTCCACGTTGTTCTTATACTGTTTCATCAACGAGGCAGTTTTATTGCCGTTGGTCTCCTTCATCGAGATAAACGACATAGGAGTGGATAGGAGTACCGCCTCAAGGACGGAACATAAAAAGGATAGTGACAGAGCACCTAAAAAATATAATATGA
>CAKPZC010000032.1 GCA_934203355.1 uncultured Prevotella sp.
TTTTAGCTGCAAAATTACTCAATCAATTTCAAATCAAAAAAACAAAGAACGCTTGTAAATGATTAAATATCAAATACATAACTATAGTTAAGCGAATAATATCGCATCACTAGTAGCGCTGCATGATTAATCTACGATAGTAGAAATTATCAAGTCCTTATAGACCTATCAAGAACGCAGGCAAGGAGGCCGAATCTACGATAGTAGAAATTATCAAGTCCTTATAGACGCAAATATACGGCAGTTTTTCTTTTTCTCATCTACGATAGTAGAAATTATCAAGTCCTTATAGACGTTAATTGTAGAATCATATTGTTTTGATATCTACGATAGTAGAAATTATCAAGTCCTTATAGACGTAAACATAAATAACAATAAAACAACAAAATCTACGATAGTAGAAATTATCAAGTCCTTATAGACGGTATGATCGCCTGTACGCAGGTTCTCTTCATCTACGATAGTAGAAATTATCAAGTCCTTATAGACCAAAAAAATTAAGTTATGAAGTAGTCTAATCTACGATAGTAGAAATTATCAAGTCCTTATAGACACAGTATCCTACTAATCAACATTTGCTTAATCTACGATAGTAGAAATTATCAAGTCCTTATAGACGGTAAAAGAACTGTTCTTTTTTCATTATTGATCTACGATAGTAGAAATTATCAAGTCCTTATAGACACATACGGTTTCTGCTCCGTAGGCTGAGGATCTACGATAGTAGAAATTATCAAGTCCTTATAGACATTCAGCAGCAGCCCAGGCATCCTGAATGTATCTACGATAGTAGAAATTATCAAGTCCTTATAGACAAAACATGCGTATACGTAATATTACGCAGTTGATCTACGATAGTAGAAATTATCAAGTCCTTATAGACCACACGTATTTCATTTTATCCTAGTCAAAAATCTACGATAGTAGAAATTATCAAGTCCTTATAGACATATAGCGAGCGGGCCTCTGACGAAGGGTATCTACGATAGTAGAAATTATCAAGTCCTTATAGACTCCGCAAAATAGAGGCTATTATAGACGACCTATCTACGATAGTAGAAATTATCAAGTCCTTATAGACCTAACAAGCAGATAGCAATTTTCGATCTTGATCTACGATAGTAGAAATTATCAAGTCCTTATAGACTGGCGCAAGTAGAGAAGTGAAAATAAATAAATCTACGATAGTAGAAATTATCAAGTCCTTATAGACAGGCACTTTTTTAGCTTGTAGAGGGTATCTACGATAGTAGAAATTATCAAGTCCTTATAGACCTTTTTCTTTTCTTCTGTCATGTTTGTTAGTTATCTACGATAGTAGAAATTATCAAGTCCTTATAGACTTGTTTGATGTTGTGTGTGCTCCTGTGATAATCTACGATAGTAGAAATTATCAAGTCCTTATAGACATAATAGAGTTCATCTCAAAAAATACAAGATATCTACGATAGTAGAAATTATCAAGTCCTTATAGACGCAAGACTCTTTTGGCCTGGATGGTCTGGATCTACGATAGTAGAAATTATCAAGTCCTTATAGACACTCAAGGAAGTGAACCAGAAACGCCAGGAGATCTACGATAGTAGAAATTATCAAGTCCTTATAGACTAATCAACAGTAACATGGTCAATATGTCCTAATCTACGATAGTAGAAATTATCAAGTCCTTATAGACGTATCATGTGCTATGCGAATTTTGAGTTTTGAATCTACGATAGTAGAAATTATCAAGTCCTTATAGACGGTGAGCTTTAGCAACCTCCTTCATGTGCCTGTATCTACGATAGTAGAAATTATCAAGTCCTTATAGACTTGATACCTTTAGGACCATGTTCTTTTGTGATCTACGATAGTAGAAATTATCAAGTCCTTATAGACGAGTGATGCGCTTGAGCGAGCCACCTGCCAATCTACGATAGTAGAAATTATCAAGTCCTTATAGACACAAAATTCTTTTGGCTTAAAAGGCCTGGATCTACGATAGTAGAAATTATCAAGTCCTTATAGACTGTCACACGATGGTGGCAAGGGGATTAAAATCTACGATAGTAGAAATTATCAAGTCCTTATAGACTTATAAGAGTACGAAATGGTAAAGAAAAATCTACGATAGTAGAAATTATCAAGTCCTTATAGACTGGACGTGTAGGTAACGTAGTGTTCCGCAATCTACGATAGTAGAAATTATCAAGTCCTTATAGACACATTTTGAAAAACGATTGAAGAAATGAATCTACGATAGTAGAAATTATCAAGTCCTTATAGACATCAATCTTATATGGTGATAAGCTAATTGATAATCTACGATAGTAGAAATTATCAAGTCCTTATAGACAAAACAGGTGGTACAAAGATGCTCTTTCAGATCTACGATAGTAGAAATTATCAAGTCCTTATAGACATGCACTTGGTTATCCTTGTAATATCTCAATCTACGATAGTAGAAATTATCAAGTCCTTATAGACTCTTATTATTTACAAAATTACATAAAATCCTTTATATAAAGGCCTTTTGATGATTATTTTTTATGGATATTAATCCCCCATACAGAATTTATTATAGCGTAAACATTAAGAAAGTAATTAGTAATCAGTTAGTTATGTATGTATGCCCAAAAACATAAAGACTTATGTTTGCAATTTAGAAGTATACAACATCTTGGTCTCTATGAATAGCATTACCATATTTCGTCAGTTTTTCAGCTTCAATGTCAAAAAGGATAACACTATCATCGGCTGTGAAATGTTTTGCATAAGCTTCAATCTTAGACATAAGATTATTAACAATTCTCTTTGTATTCCTTACTTCATACACAGAGAACTGAAGCCGAATGGCACCATTACTTTTAAGCATTTTTGTAAAGTTAGTGCGCATCTTGTCGTCAGAAATATCATAACTTACTATTATCATTTAAACTCGAAAATTGGATATTCTTGTGTTGATTTACAACCCATAAAACATCTATAATATTGTTGTACATATTTAAAAACGTCACTTTTCTTCTCAATTAAAGCATCGTAGAAAACATGATAATAATCAGAGCATTTTTCGTATTTCAAACGATATTCTTGCTTGATTAGAGTGAAATCTTTTTCTGAAAATTGTTTCCTATTAAATGCCAAGAGAGTTGTATGGTCAATAATACATCTAAAAGGCTCAATCAGGTCACAAACTAATGATTTTCTTTTAAACCATAGGCGATGATAAACTCCTACATACAGATCAAAACCAAACATACGAAGGAAACATTCCATGTAGTTAAATAAAATAGTGTAGCCAATATCAAGCGTTACATTAAGAATATCACTCTTCATTCTTGGGTGTCTGCCTTTCCAATTGTGTTGTTGAAAATATGCAGCAAAGAAAGATTTAGCCACAGTCCCCTCCATTCCCATTAGATGATTGTATTCTGTTATGTCTGAGATAGTATTGAGTGCAGCATCACATTGGCTTATTGCCTCTTTAGTAGCTTCATCTTTTTTTCTCGTTTTTTGAAGATTAACCTTTTGATTAAGTATCTTGTTATAAACAAGAGCTTTACCTATAGTTATATCATTTGATGCTAAATCAAATTGACGCTTGCGAAGCAAGTAATTTGCTTCAGCTGAATTAGCCCAAAAGAAAACGGGACGCAAGTTGGGTTTCATTACGACGAGTGCAACTCCATATTTCTTGCATTTATCTATTAGTGGAGTTGTAACAGTTATGTGTCCGATAATGAAAAGAGCCAATAACTTTTGGAAAGGAAATTTGGTTAAGGTCTTTTTCTTATCATCTTCAATTTCCTCTAACATAAGTTCTCCACTATTCACTCTAAGACTGCGGTCATGCTGTATGCAATTAACCACAAATATAGTTCTCATTTCGATGTCTTTATGTGTAAACATTGTCTGTGTTGGTTTTATCGCAAAGATTGCAATAAATGCAATGAGTGCATTTGTTTGGATTTATTTGTATTATAGTGGAAGCGGGATCATATCGTTTGAACTGCTCAATGAATCCTATAAGTTCTTGTTTTCCAAGTTCTCCAGGCAAATCAACTGGAATCACTTTGTTAGTTGATATTTCATAAAAAGCAAGTTGTTCAACTTCATATCCCATTTCTTTCAAACAGAAGTATTGTCCCCATAACTGGTAAATCTGACCACGAAAGATTCGCTTAAGATTATTCTTGCGTTCTATCAACAGATGTTTATCTTGTTTATAGACATCTATTTTGCCAGATATTCCCAATTCGTCACAATAAACGGGGAGCGACATTATATCGCTCCTCCGTGTAGAACTTTTCTTTTCATCAACACCTTGGTGAGCAATGGTGCCTTTAATCTGTGGAGTGGCTTTATATAAGTCTTCGTCCGACTCCATATACACGCTATGCAAGTATATGGAGTACGGACAGAAGATAAAGTCATTCAGCGTTGAAAGCGGAATGTAGTCATTCATTTTTTATACGGCTTTTGTTGTGCAAAGTTAAGCCAAGCCTTGTTGGATATGTCGTACTTAAAGTTGGCTAAATCCTTAGTTTCTTTTATTTGACCAATAAGCATCAATCCCTTGCGTGCAATATTGTAAGCACCATTGGCATCCGCATTCTTAGGAAGCGTGTCACCACAAGAACGACTATCATAGAACACTCCGTTTTCATCGGCTACAGGTGAAACCAAATAGTCGGTTTCTGTTCCAGTGATGCTGTTACGCATTTGTAAAGTCAGTTTCAATATATGAAGCAATCCGGTAAAGAAAGCTTTGTCGGTTTGTGAGCAGATTTCTTCCTTGAGATTTCCACATATATTAATATTGTAATGCTCAAACAATGATTTCATCTCTCTTGTCAAGTCAACTTCCTGATTATCCCATTGAGAGTTCTTTTCTGCATTTCTGAATGTACAGATACGATTGCCTTGTGTGCAAAGCGTCCATGTGGTTCGTGTGTCTTCTGCTTTAGTGCCAAACTTGTCATAGTCGAGATTAAACTCAAACCAATCCTTATCTGCATTATAGCGAATAGCATCGAACTTTGAGAAGAAAGCTTTTGCTTTCTCTGTATTCTGATAACGAGTGTCCAATAAGTTTACAAATCCAGTAACGGGGTCTATCTTAGATGTGTTCCATGCAGGAATGTAGAACAAAAATCCACTTTGCTTTCCTAACTTTTGGAAACTATCAAACTTACTCGTTAACTGGTAAGCATTCAACAGACCACCCGACTGTGTGGCATCAGCCTTCTTGTCAACAAGATAGTTAAGCTTGTCTATCAACATTTTCTCAAACTTCTGATAAACTTGCTTTTCCACCTTTTGACGACCACGCATGAATCCCTTATTCAAGTCTTCCAATACAACAACAGCATGGTATTTCACCATTAGTTGCGTAATTTTATGGACAACTTGCGACAAGTAACCTTCTTTAAGTTCCTTAATGTTCTCTATGGTTTGCCAACTTTGACGAGCCGTTAGACGTTCCTCTTCACGTGTATCCAATAAATCGTGGTAGTTGGTACGGTATGTGTTACCATTATATTCATTCACGATTTCGTTGAGGGTGAATTGTTCCTTGATGTTGCCTTGCATGTCAATAACAACAAGATAAAGCAAATGACGCTCGCCACGGTCTATACCTATTATATGCGTATCGTCTGCCTGTTGCAGATATTCCCTTACTTGTTGGTTGATGTTCTCTGAACCAACGCTCTTGAAGTTCATAGTGATTGGCACATGAAACAAGAACTTGTCTACCGTGTAACGACGATCCTTTACGAGGTTGTATTCAAACACACTCTCCTTCTTCTTGTTATCCTTGTTCTTGTTTTGAATAGGATGGTTAGCAGGGTGAGTAGGATGGGTATAGTCGATACTCTTCTTGCGATAGAACATTTCTGCCTGTCCATTAAGTTTGTAGACAACATCAGCAAGATTGCGCTCATCAAACAATGCTTTCCAATAAAGTGTGTGCATATTTGGGGTGCCCTTGCTATAGTCAGAAAAGTCCTTGTTGTATATCTGGAACAGATACATCTTTCCTTCATCTACAAGTTTGTCGATAAAGGATGCTGATACATTAGTAAACGACAATTTATAGCCCTGTTGTTCTACTTCACGATAGAATCCACTAAGGTCTTCATACGTTGACGTATCTGAGAAGTTAAAACCAAACTTACTCCAATCCTCATGTTTATCTATTGACTGCTTGAAATAATCTATCAAATCATGGCAATCATTGATATTGAAGTTTTTTCCTTTTTTATGTGTGCCATTATTATAGTTTTCAACAATCTTTTTGCTTGGCTTGAAATCATTGATTCTTGATTTTGCAAAGAATACTTTAGGCAGCATTTTATTGGCACCCGGCAAAAGTTTGTACACCATCTTCTCATAGCATTCTCCATCAGAAGGCATAGTCTTGCCTAACAGTTTTTTGGAGTCCTTGTCCATTATAGCAAGATAGTACATTCCATTACGGCGCAAGATAATGGTTGCATAGTCTTTCTCCTTGTTTGCATCCCAACCACCAAGCAATTGTGGATTCTCAAAGTTAAGCTTTATCTTCTTCTCGGAATATGGCTTGCGAGTCATGTAATTACATATCATATTATACAGTGGTGTAACTGTATCAAGCTCTGTCCACAAAGAGGCCAACTCACCATAGAAACGTTCGTCCTTATCGCTTTCGTCACCCATTCCCAACAATGGTTTGACAAAATGCTGCAAAGACTTGATGGCATCCAATAAAGCTTTAACTTTGGCAACATTCGTTTTGTCTTGTGCCAAATTCTTATTTTCAGGATACGGGGTATCTAACAAGTCAGAAATGTCAGTGTAAGCATTCTGAATAAGAGCGAACAGATTCTCACGCTGCATAGTTGGAGTATTTACCGCACCAAGTGTGGCAAAATGTCCATCTACAGCGTGTAGATTGTTGTCGTCCATTTCATTCAAACAGTCGTTGATGTATTGTATGCTAAAACTATCAGCCTTTTTAAATATGTCTGAAATTCTCTTCTCGTAGTCTTCTTCTGATTCTTTACGCTTTCTGGCAGGTGCAACATTCTTGATGTTCTGCATAATAGCATTTTGAATAACGCTCCAATTTCCGAATGTCTTCTGTGAGATATCAGTTAATTGTAGGTCGTTGCGTACGAATATACCATTAAGATTATAATCAGACAATGAGCATAGCAATGACTTTAGCACCTTGTCGCCAAGTACATTTTCGGATAGTCTTTCATAACAGTCCTTGATAGCATCCAAGACTTCCTGATCACTATTAAACTCTTCAGGCAACCATGATATAGCATTTCTGTCACTAAGAATCTGCTTAAACAGAGCCTTGAGTTTAGGTAGTTTTTCATCCTTATGCTGCTGATTATACAAATTAATGTATTCATTAATACCTTTTATCTTGACATCATGATCCTCATCGGTCTTTCCACCAATGATGGCATTATAGACGTCTATTTGCTTTTGAGTAAGCAACATGTTATAATAATCAAGCTTAAACATCTCTTGAATACTTTCTACATTTAAGTATTCAGCAAAGTTTGAATACAACTCTTTCATGTTAGCTTGAATCTCTGGCTTAGCTATTGCTTTCTTGAAAGCTTCCATATTGTCAATGAACTTTGGAAGGTTTTCGTTGATAAGTCGATAAGCAATACCAGTTGACTTCTCTTCTGAAGTGTACATATTTTTGCGGTTATCGAAGAAACCTACAAAATATGTAGTAAAGCCCCAGAATTCTTTCACAAGTTCCTTTGCTTCGTCTTGCGACATAGAATCAAGTTGGCTTGGTTCTGCAGTATTAATAAACTGAATCAAATCAGAATCAATTATCTTCTTCTTGTCGTCTTTATCCTTATAGGACTCTATGAGTTTATTGCCAAACAAATTAGCATAAGCATTGTCATCAGTAAGTTTCTTCGCTATTACAGAGCGAAGGTTTTCCTGAATCTCCTTGAATGTTTTGCTAACGTTTTCATCATTGGATTTTGACATGTAGCTTTCATAATATTCTTCCAATGAGTCTTTTTTGTCTTTATTTTCAATTGTCAAGCAACCGTCATCCAATACTCTATCGATAAATACCTTATGGTATTCATCAATCAATTTCTTTACTTTCACATAGCTTTGTGCTCTGTGTTCATCTTCCTCCAATAAACCACTTTTAATTATATTATTCAAAGTGGCTCCAATAGGCTTCGCCTCAAAACGCAATGTCTTTGAAAGAGGATAAAGTCTTTTAAAATCATTAAATTCCATAGCTTAATATTTTTTTATTTATACTGTTTGTTAATTGTTTCTTGTAGATACGTCTTTGCTTTTTCTGCTATTGTCTTAGCCTCCTTATAGCACTCGTCAATTTCTTCATAAGTGTATGCATTTCGAACTTCAGCAAGACTTTCTGTTGCGATTTCTTCAAGCATACCGAAAACGATTTGTTCATTATTATTTTGTTTCATATCTAACACTATTAAGAATTCGTATTTCCATGTTCGAGTATCACCCAAACACCGGCATTATCTTTACCTTCGTGCCTTATGACACCCGCTTTTTGCATTACCGCCAAATCTCTTTCTATCGTTCTCGAAGTCACCGACAAAGTCTCCGACATTTGTTTCGCAGAAACAGTTGGATTAGACTTTATTATAGAAACGATAATTTGCTGTCTATCAGATAGTTTAATCTCCGACACATCTCCGACATTTGGTTCCGACATGTCTCCGACATTTACACCGACATCCCCGCCACGCTCTGCGATAACTTCGTCTATCGTCTTGCGCTGAACAATCGCCATCACGCCACCTCCATTTTCTTCTATCGTTGGCAATGGTAAGCTGGCACGTTCAAACTCCTCGGCAATCTTCTTGAATCCACGTCCCCATGATTCAACAAAACCTGCTTTGTAAAAAACATTGGCAATATTATGGTTACGAGGATAAGAAGAATGCTTCTGCAATAAGGCTGCCGGAGTCAACTCTTTCGGCAACAAACCGTAGTTTCACAATTCTATACTGCGGTCGTAGATGCGCATTTGGATGGCAGGACCGGTATAAGCCTTATGCGAAATGGCATTGTATATCAACTCTCGTAATGCTTTATCAGGAATCTCCAGCTGCTCTATGCGCTGTAATCCCTCGTAGTGAATAGGCGAAAGCAGATACTTGGTTCGGAGTATTTCCATCACTCGACTTGCCATTTGAATCAGGTTGCCTTCTATCACATCTTGAATAATCAAATCGCTCTCATCTGTATGAAAACGTCCAATCTTGAATACCGCAGATGGAAAGAACTGCCCAACATGCTTGCCGAAAAGCAAAATGGCAGCATTCTTCAATTCACCTTCCCTGGTAAACCTCCATACTTTTGATGATTGAATTGACTCTCTTCTCTCTTCCCAATGTTTCGGGAAATGCATAGTGGCCATTACCTATTTCACGAGGATTAGGCTCTATATGCTCGGTATACCATGCACGCTTATACTCGGTGGTGATAATGCCGTAATCTCTGGCGGCAATGATGGAAGCGGCGAGAGATGCGCCATATAGCTCCTTGATGTCTATCATCTCTTCCAGCATTATCTTCTCACGATTCCTGGAACCCAATTCTTCGATAAGTGCCAACTTGGGAAGAAGGAAGAAACTGGCAAAGAGATCGCAACGCTTCTCCAGTTTCAACGGACTGTCTTCCGGGAATAGGAGAAGCAGATGGGCCAACTCATGAGCTGCCGTAAAACGAAGTTTCTCCACACTACTCTTTTCTGGATTGAAATCGAGAATCATCAGCGGATGCTTCTTATCTGCCCAGGTACTCATTCCGAAAACATAATCTGGAAGAGTAGCAGAAAGTATCATGATGCCTTTTCTTTCCAATAGTCTCAGGATGCTGGCGATGGGACCATCACCGCAATGCCACTTTTCACGAAGAAGACTGGATGCCTGGATGGCATCTTCCAGCGTTGATACCTTGGTGCCTTTTATCGGATTTTTGAACTGGGTAGGAAACCCCGCTTCTTTCTCCTTGGCAAGATACTGCTCCGCCCAAAACGAGAGTTTCGCTTCAAGGGCTTGCAACTCGTCTTCGGATACTTTCCCATTGGAGGTGGCGCGAAGCATCGGCATGTCTATCTTGAGATTGGTTCCTTCGAAATATACCTCGCTAATATTGAGGGCTTTGGCTATGGCTTGCAGAGCATCACGCTTGGGACGCATGATGCCTTTCTCATAACGGGATATGCTCTGCTTGGTGATGGCTCCGTTGGTCCGCTCTACGAGTTTATCCATACTGAGTCCCATCATCAGGCGCGCTTCTCGCAATCTTATAGAAAATGAATTATTAGTCATAATTGTTAGCCTTTTGATTTGTTGACAAATGTAATAAGATTATTTGATGTTGTCACCAAATAGCATAAAGTTTTAACATTAAAAAGCACTTCATTTCGAACTTCAGCAATACTTTCCGTTGCGACTTCTTCGAGCATATCGAAAACGATATGTTCATTATCATTTTGCTTCATCATTTTTTAGTCCTCCCTTGTATTAGTTTGTTTAAAATATAGATAAAATAAAAATGTCTGTAAACAAAAGCATGGCGATAAACATTGTTTTAACAGTTGAATCAACATAAGAGAATGTTTTCGGTTCATATCAGCAAAATATTTCCTCTTGCTCCATCATTCGACATGCAGAAAAAAATGTAACTTTGTGCGCAAAAAAAATCGGGAAGCGACTAAGGGTTTTGTGTCATGCCTGCGTCTTAGAGTTGAATCCGCCTAAAAAGAAAGGGCGGTGGTAATATTTCCAAAACATAAAACATATACAAGAACATGAAAATTATGGGAAACAACATCATCTTCAAGATGGCTCTTTGCGCACTTATGGGCGGAGCCTCTACAGCATCGTCGCAAGCACAGTCGAAACTGCATGTCGACCTCGACTATCATTACAACCTCGGACTGTCGACACGAAAGTTTGGATACACCTACACCCCTAAAGACTACGACATGGGAGGACACTCGCTGCGCCTCGCTGCACGCTATGACTTGGCTGAAAAATGGTCGGCTGGAGCAGGTATAGGACTCGATCATTACACTGGTGACGACTTCAACACAATGCCAATATATGCCACGCTGCGCTACAAGCCGTTTGGTGGAAAACTCGCGGCTGCCTATGCCTTCACCGATTTGGGCTATGCCCTGGACCCCTCGTGGGGCGATTTTCATAAGGGATTTACTGGTAAGATAGGCGTGGGATACACTGTAAACATGACAAAACACATAGGATTGAACTTCCAGATTGCTTACGACTATAAGGACTTCCGCGACGTGACTACGGGCTATATCGATGTCGACACACAGATGCCGGTATTCTATAACAGTAATGTCACCCGCCACTCATTGTCGTTTGGCGTGGGTGTGACATTCTAAAACAAAAACGGTTATGAGCATCGAACAACTGTTTCGCCGCCACTACCGCCCCCTCTGCCTGTATGCCGCCCACTATCTGGACGACATAGACACGGCAGAGGATGTGGTGATGGACTGCTTTGTGCGTTTTGCCGAGAAGGTGGACAACGGTGAAGAGCCTGTATCGCCCAAGAGTTATCTCTACGGTATGACACGCAACGCATGCATCGACCATGCAAGGCGCAACCCTATACGCAACGCTGCTGCATCAGACGTGGAACTTGAAGCCATGGCATGCGACGACAGTGAACTGCAAGAGAGAAGCGAGCGCGAGGCGAGACTATGGACGGAAATCGACAGTCTGCCTACGATGTGTCGCACGGTGTTCCTAATGAGCAAGCGCGACGGTAAGCGCAATAGCGACATTGCAGCGACACTCGGCATAAGCATAAAGACGGTGGAGGCGCACATGCATAAGGCATTGGCTACACTACGCCGACAGGCAAAGGCTATTTATTTGCTGATGCTTCAACTGTGACGAGGCAGAAAATATAACAAAAAAAGACGCTTTTTTTAAAAGAAAAATCCTTTTAACAGACAACGCAAGACACTATGAACAATATAAACGACGACGAACTGCGTTTTGTAGCAAGGCATTATAAAACGGGCAGTCTCGACACCCGACGCGCATGGCATAGATTCAAGAAGCTAAGGGGAACCTCTCGGCTTGGAGGCTGGCGCAAGATGGCAGTGGCGGCATCGGTGACGCTCGCTGTGGGCATTGCCGTGGCTGCTGGAATAATAGGCTACAACAACTATGTGTTGCCACAAAAGCCCAAGCCACAATATGTGGTGGTAGACACAACAATATGCGAATACGAGGAATGCGACACTGCCGATGTGTTCCACTTCGACCATACGCCCATCAATCAGGTGCTCGACTGTCTGTCGCGCCACTACCACAAACAACTCTCGGTAGACGACACGACAAAGAGCGTGTCGGGAGAAATAGAGGCGACTAAGGTGGAGGATGCAATAGAGGTGCTGGAAACAACGTTGGGTGTGAAAATTGAAACAAAATGAGATGTCGTACATTACTTTTACTTCTTTTATTTGAACCAGTCTTTGGTGGAACTCCTGTTGCTGCCAAATACTTCAGTACCTGTTATTCAGTAACTCGCTCCACTGTTCTTGGCGAAATGAAGCGTCTACAGAAACAGCATGGCATTCATTTTGTGTACGACTCATCGTTATGGCTTGACATGGAATATACAGGACCAGACCTCAGCCAAATGGCCCTCGGCAAAGCCCTTGAGAGACTTTTTGAGCCAAACGGAATAGAATACAAACTACGCAAGCGCAACGTAATGTTGCGTTTGGCAACAAAACATGTGCAACAACCCGTTGCTGCCACCAAACCCATTGCAACATACTGCCTTAGAGGAAATGTAAGTGATATGCAAGGCGAGCCTATTGTGAACGCCACAATATTCGACCTGAAATCCAAGAAAGGTACACTCACCGACAGCCGTGGTCGCTATCTGTTGCATCTCGCTGGTGGACAGCATTGTCTGCGTGTGTCGAGCATAGGATGCAATGCAGATACGCTTTATGTGGACATTCACTCCGACCGGTCGCATGACTTCAGACTGGCGCAAACCGTGGAACTGGAGGAAGTGGTGGTAAGCGAGGATATGAACTCGCCAATGTTGACCACACAGACAGGCAAGCGCACATTCACCGCAAAAGACATAAACAACGGTTTCGCCCTGCTTTCATCGCCCGATTTGGTGAAGACCATACAGAATACTTCGGGTGTGGCATCGGGACTTGACTTCGCTTCGGGCATGTATGTACACGGTGGCGGTGGCGATGAGAACTTATTCTTGCTCGACGGTACGCCCCTATATCAGACCAACCATTCGCTGGGGTTGTTCTCGGCTTTCAACTCCGATATCATCAAGAACGTGGACTTTTATAAAAGTGGTTTTCCTGCACGATACTCTGGCAGGGTGTCGTCGATAACCGATGTGCGCACATGCGATGGCAACATGGAGAGAGTGAAAGGTGCGGTGACAATGGGTATATTAGACGGACGCATCCACGTGGAGGGGCCGATAAGCAAGAACCGAACGTCGTTCAACGTCTCGTTGCGCCGTAGTTGGCTCGATCTCTTGCTGCGCCCAATTTGCGCAATAACCAACAAGGGTAGGGACGACAAATATATGTTGGGGTATGTGTTTCATGACTTCAACGCAAAGCTGACTCATCATGTAAATAACCGCACAACACTCTGGACGAGCATGTACTCGGGCTACGACAGTTATAGTGTGGACGACAAAAGCCAATGGAATGACAATGTAAACGACACGGAAAACCGTATGGCATGGGGTAACCTGACAGTCACACTGGGTGGCGACTTTCAACTGTCGTCCACTCTCTCGTTGCAGGCTATGCTCACAGGCACTTATAGCCATTCGCGACAGAAAAGTAGTGAGGACGACTACGACATGGTGGCAAACAACGGACATCGCCGCAACTATCTTGACATGCGTCTCAACAGCACACAGATGATAGATGTCTCGGCACATGCCGATTTCAGCTGGCGTCCAACAAGCTGTCATCACATACAATTTGGAGCAGCCTTGACCCGCCACCAGTTTCGTCCGCAGACCAAACGACAAGCTTTCTATTATGGCGACCCGCATGTAGGATGTGACACAACATATATGAACTCGCGTGTAAACACCCTTTCGCACGAGGTAACGATATATGCAGAAGACGAGATGAGGCTCAATGAGAGTTTGTCGGCAAATGTAGGCACAAGCATGACTACCACTGTAGTTGACAGACAAACCTACATTATGCTCGACCCACGATTTGCAATGAAGTGGCAGTTTTCGAACAGCGCGTCGTTGAAACTCTCGTATACACATATGTCGCAGAGCATTCATCGCATGGCGAGCTCTTTCCTTGAGTTGCCAACCGACTTTTGGGTGCCTACAACCGACGAGATAAAGCCAACAATGTCGCACCAGATTGCAGCTGGAGTTTATGCGCAACCATCACCGCGCTTGACACTGTCGGTCGAAACATATTACAAGCAGTCGACACACTTGCTACAGTATCGCCATTGGATGGGGTTTCAGCCGTCGGCTGCCACGTGGAATCGCAATGTGGCTGACGGTAAGGGTAGAAGTTATGGCATAGAAGCAGACGCCACTTACACCACAGGCAGGACTACTATGTCGATGGCTTACACCTTGTCGTGGAGCCGACGACTGTTTAAGGATATCTATCCAGAATGGTTTGATGACCAGTTTGACAATCGTCACAAACTGAATCTCTCGCTCAGACACAGTTTTTCGCGGCGCGTATCAATTTACGCAGCTTGGATGTTCCACTCTGGCAACCGTGTCACAATGCCAGTGGGCTTTGCCATACAGCCCACTATTCCGGGTGACAATGGCTATAGCTATGATTACGTGTTCGACCGTCCTAACAACTTCCGTCTACCGCCTTATCATCGTTTAGACATTGGCGCAAACTTCCACCATACCAAAAGGAGCGGAAAGGAGGCTATATGGAATGTGAGCATCTATAATGCTTATTGTCATCTAAACACAATGTATGTGAAGGTAAGACGCGACGAGAACAATAAGTTCCAAATCAAGAGCCATGGCTACGTTCCAATAATACCATCGATAAGCTATACATTGAAATTCTAAACATGAGAATATGAGCTATAATAAAGTTTTGAAAAAAGCAACAATACTTTGTCTGTTTTCCGTTGTTGTAATTATAACGGTAGCATGTACTGACAGCGTGAGCCTCAAACAACTCGATAGCCAACCAAGTAGACTTGTGGTGTATGCTTTTCCAAGCGAAAACGACACCATTGACATAACAGTATCTGCCACTTGCCCGATAAATGGCAAGAAGCCGACTCTTAATGTGGAAAGTATAGGCTGCACCACCAACGGCACTGCCGACCGCATAATATCCATGGGCGACACCATTGTTGAAGGCGGTATACCAGTAGCAAGGTATCTTGCTGTCGGTGTACACCGCTGTGGAGATAAAATAGAAATTAATGCGAAAGCGACAAATTTGCCAGAAGTGCATGGAAGTACAGTGATTCCGCAGAAACCAACTATAGAGAGTGCGCGGCTCGACACGTCATCGTACAAAGGAGTTGACTATCCAGTAGTGCGTTTGAGTATGTTGGATAATACATCTACATCATATTATGCTGTTCGCATTGAAGGCAAATTCAAATACACCAAAAACAATTATATGCCACTTGTTGTGGCAGCAGAACCACTGCTCAGCAACTCTTCCAATATAGACTTCGACCTCAGCGACTGGGATAGCGATTTCTTTCGTTACATCTATAATTTCGACAACTTTTCTTTTGATGAAGGCAAGGCTACACTACATTTATATATCGACTCATGGTTAAATGAAAGTGTTTTTTATCGCACACATCTGCTTGCCATCTCGCCAGAATACAACAATATGTTACGCTCGCTCAACGACATCAGCAACAATGACTTCGGCAAGTATGGACTTGCCTTTGCTTATATCACTTATACCAACGTGCATGGAGGGTATGGGTGTATAGGAGCCTATGCCGAAGTTGTGGGCGACTGGTTGAAATAAACTATAATTTCTTGTGTATATATTTGCTGCAATGGATTCTTTTGCCTAAATTTGTAACGTCTATATATAAATCGTATCCGTTCTGCTTTGAGTGTGTTATACTGGATAGTCGGAAACCGACATCCAAAATTTATGTTAATCACAGACTTTATACAAAATGAATATTCTTGAACTTTCACAGCAGCGCTTCTCGGTGCGTAAATACACCGATGAGCCAGTGAGTCAAGCCGATCTTGACTATATTCTCGAGTGTGTGCGCCTTGCGCCGTCGGCAGTAAACCGTCAGCCTTGGAAATTTGTAATCGTGAGCAGCGAGGAGGCTAAGAAGAAATTGCGTAGTGCCTACAACCGCGAGTGGTTTAGCACTGCTCCTCTCTACATTGTGTGTATGAAGAACAACAAGGAATGTTGGACACGCAGCTATGATGAGAAGCCGCATGGCGACATTGACGTGGCCATTGCCGTGGAGCATTTGTGTCTTGCAGCAGCCGAACGTGGATTGGGCACTTGCTGGGTGTGCAACTACGACACTAAGGCAATGGGCGAGTTGCTCCCTTCGGACGACTTTGAGGCTGTTGCCGTCATTCCATTAGGACATGTGGCTGAGGACTGCCCACACGCCGAGAAGAAACGAAAGACAATTGAGGAGATTGTCGAGGAAATATAATATCAGTATCGTTATAAAAATGATGAAAAAATCAATTATCATAGCTGTTCTCATGGCTGTAGCTGTGACAATAGCAAATGCTCAGGGTGTCTTGAAGAAGGTTTACAACGAGAATATCGACCCTATGGAGCAAATCGACAAGGCGATAGCCAAGGCAAAGACAACCAACAAATATGTTGTATGCCAAGTGGGTGGTAACTGGTGTCCATGGTGTCTGCGATTTGCCGATTTCGTGGAGACAAACTCAGAAGTGAACAAAATGGTAAACGAAAACTTCGAGCTAATCCATGTGAACTACAACCCACGCAAAAGTGCTGGCAACGCTTCTTCGGACAAGGCTTCGGTACTTATGAAACGTCTGGGCAATCCGGCACGCTTTGGCTTCCCCGTGTTTGTGGTGCTCGATGCCGAAGGTAGAGTGCTGCACATACAGGACTCAAGCTTTCTTGAGGAAGACAAGAGCTATAGCGAGAAGAAAGTGTTGCGTTTCTTCAACAACTGGACACCAGCAGCAGTAGAAAACAAGAAGGATAATAAATAAAAAAAACAATAAAACTATGAAAAATAATTTGATGATTTTTGCAGTGATGTCTTTGGCTTTAATGACTTCATGCAATGGCAATAAGACTGCACAGAACGCAGTAAATAAAGACTCTGTTAATGTGGCAGACACAGCTGTTAACGAGAATGTTGACTTGGCTTCTGTTGCCGGAACATACGAGGGTACATTGCCGGCTGCCGACTGCCCGGGAATAAAGACTGTTCTCACCATTAACGCTGACAAAACTTACGAACTCAAGCAGGACTACATCGACCGTAAAGACGGTCATGACGAGGCAAGCGGCGTGTTGGAGTTGCTCGACGGCAACGTACTGATGCTTGTGCGTCCGTCAAGCGGAGAGCACACGTTCTATAAGGTGAAAGACGACAAGAGCATAATTATGACAGATTCGCTTGGAAATGAACCCGAGGATGATATGGCCAAGCTGTATGTGCTGACAAAGAAATAATGATTGTCTACAACCTCGAAGATTTTGCCGCCAAATATCTTCTGAAGGACATATTTGGCGCTTACGCAGCCCATTTTGCTGTTACTGCGGGATGCAGCGACAGCTTTTCTGATATAGAAGCTTCCAATTCTGAAGATTGCGTCTTCAGCAGAATGATGAGGGAGCGAACTCTGTTCACTCGACTTCTACTGGTGAAGCAAGGCTGTTGCAAGATTATGGTGCATGCCCAGGGGAGTGAGGAGGGTATGCAACTCTCTGCCAGAGATTTGCTGATTGTCACTCCTAAAGAAGTTGTAAGCGTTGCCGAGGTTTCACATGACTTTCAGGCTGAGAGCATATTGGTTGACGAGCCTTTCGCCAGCCAAGCTTCTCGCTATCAGGTGTCGGTAGAAAAATACAATAGTATCTGCGACATATTCCATTTCGTTCGCGACATAGTGCGCCATCAACATATCAACAAGATAGAGATGATACGCAGTATGTTTAATGTGCTGAAGCTCATTATCGACGAATTGCCTTACGAGTTGTGCTCGGTGTCGCGCGACCTTGATCACAAGAAGGAAATCTACGAGATATTCCTGCACAATATCTACCGCTATTTCCGCAAGGAACGACAGATACGTTTCTATGCCGACAAGATGAATGTGTCGCCAGCCTACCTATCGCGACTTGTGAAGGAGATAAGTGGCTCAACAATCAATGAGCATCTGACATCGCTTGTATACAAGGAGATATGTAATCTGCTTATACAATCGGACATGACAATAGGCGAGATTTCCGACCTTCTGAGTTTTAGCGACCAGAGCGCTATGACCAACTTCTTTAAGCAGCGTTCGGGCATGACCCCGTTGGCTTATCGTAATAAGTAGCAGTAGACGTGGAAAAAAGTATATATTACAAAAGAAGCCTGTAAGCCGAATCCAGCGATGTGGATTAGCTTACAGGCTTTCTTTTACTTATTTATATAAGGCTTGTTTTAGTTGTCATTACTTCAAAGAGAACTTGCTTGAGTGAAGCATTTCCTTCGGGTCGAGAGCCTTGTCGAGTTCTTCCTTGCTCATCAATCCCTGCTCAATCACGATGTCGTAAACCGAGCGACCAGTAGCGTGAGCTTCCTTGGCAACCTTTGAGCTGCTCTTGTAGCCGATGATAGGGTTGAGGGCTGTCACGATGCCGATGCTGTTCTTTACCATGTCGTAGCAACGCTCCTTGTTAACGGTGATGCCGAGCACACATTCCTCGGTCAATGTCTCGATGACGTTCTTCAACCATGTGAGGCTCTCGAAGAGACTTGCGGTTATGATAGGCTCCATAACATTCAACTCGAGCTGACCAGCCTCGGCTGCGAAGCAAACGGTTGTGTCGTTGCCGATAACCTTGAAACAAACCTGATTTGTAACCTCGGGAATAACGGGGTTCACCTTGCCAGGCATGATAGATGATCCAGGAGCCTTAGGAGGCAGGTTGATTTCGTTCAAACCGCAACGTGGACCAGAAGCCATAAGACGGAGGTCGTTGCAAATCTTAGAGAGCTTGATAGCCAAACGCTTTAAAGCTGAAGAGTAGCTTACGTAAGCACCAGTGTCGGGCGTAGCCTCTACAAGGTCGCTTGCCGACAC
Source organism: uncultured Prevotella sp. (assembly GCA_934203355.1). Taxonomy (GTDB): domain Bacteria; phylum Bacteroidota; class Bacteroidia; order Bacteroidales; family Bacteroidaceae; genus Prevotella. The sequence goes on from CAKPZC010000032.1 coordinate 19,357, forward strand.
GAAATTCTCGCCAGTGAGCTTGCTAAGGTTGGCAGCACATAGTTTGGCGAAGCCTGGAACGGCGTTCAAGCCAGTACCGATGGCTGTGCCACCCATATTGATTTCGTGCAACAATTTCACGTTGCGCTCAAGGTTGAGGATTTCCTCCTCAAGGTTGTTGGCGTAGGCATTGAATTCCTGACCGATAGTCATAGGCACTGCGTCCTGCAACTGTGTGCGGCCCATCTTGATGGTGTCGTTGTATTCCTCAGCCTTGTAGCGGAAAGCGCTGATTAGTCCTGTCAGTGCGCCCACCAAGTGGATATTCATGCGTATCAATGCCAAGCGTATTGATGTGGGATAAGCGTCGTTGGTGCTCTGTCCGCAGTTAACGTGGTCGTTGGGCGAGCAATACTGGTATTCGCCCTTGTTGTGTCCCATGATTTCGAGAGCACGGTTGGCGATAACCTCATTTATGTTCATGTTAACAGAAGTGCCAGCACCACCCTGAATCATGTCGATAGGGAAGTTTTCGTGCCACTTGCCGTCGATGATTTCGCGGCAGGCTTCGGACATAGCACTTGCTATCTCGTCGTTGATAACGCCAAGCGAGTGGTTGGTCTGAGCGGCAGCCAGCTTCACGTATGCATTAGCAATGATGAAGTCGGGATAGTCGCGCATGGTCTTGCGAGAGATATGATAGTTGTTAATACCGCGCTGTGTCTGTACTCCGTAAAGTGCGTCAGCTGGAACTTTGAGCTCACCGAGGAGGTCAGTTTCTACTCTGAATTTGTTTTCTTCTGCCATAGTTTTTTAAGTTGTTATTTATTGTTCTTTTTTTTTCTGATGCAAAGTTACTGCTTATATTCCGCATTCGTTTTATAAAAAATGAATCTTAATTTGTAAAAAACAAACTTCTCATCTGCTTATTAGTTACCTTTACAATATATAGTTAATTTCTCATTTTGATATTTTGTGATTCAATCAATTGAGTGATATATTTATGTTTTCGTCGTTGGTGTCGAATGTGAAGTTGCCAGAAACATTCGATGTAAAGAATGTACCTGTAGCGGTTGTAGTGCAGTGTTGACGGAAAGTGACATTGCTCAGCGTTCGTGTGTAGATAGTTTCGTCAGCGGCATTCTTCATGTTGATAGTCACATCCATTATTTGTTCTTGAGAGTTGAGTAAGAATGAGAATGTAAATTTTTTGCCAGTGAATGATGGGAGTTTTACAGGGTCGCGATTTAAAAGTAAAGTATATGTCAGGTCTTTGTCTGTAAGACCAGTGGCAGGGTTGAACGAGTAGGGGGCTTGTGCCTCTGTTTTTGACGGATTGAAGATAGCCTCGATTTTTTCCACGTCGTTGGGATAAGTGTCGGTAACGTGGAGTTGAAATGAAGATGTGACGCGTTTGCCGAAGTCGACGTTAACGTTTTGCGAGGTGTTGCCAGCTACTGTGACATTCATGGATTTTGTGTAGAGAGCCACGGGAGCATACTGCTCGTTTATGGATGCCTCGGTGGGCGATGTGATTGTTGCCACTTGTGATTCCTCGGTTCTTGCCTTGTGCGTCACAGCTACAAACGTGTAGGTGCCGACGTGCAATGGACAAGATATGCGGAAAAAGTTGTTGTCGGTTGGGTCGGTCTTTGCGATAGAGTATACCTCTTTGCCTTCTGTGTCGAACACTTTAAATGCAATACGACTTACTTTGGGGGCGGTTGTTGTGCCACGTGTGGGCGAATAATAGCCTTCATCGGGAACAACTGAGACATCAAGGCCCGAGAACGAAACCTCTACATTAACCACGTTATTGTTGTAGGAATAATTCTCTTCCGAGCTGCATGAAACAAGAAATAGGAATGAGAGTAATAAAAATATACAATTTAACTTTTTCATAATATATATTTGTTAGTGTATGTTTTAAGTTTGATAAGATTTATATAAAAATAGAGAGTAATGTGTAGTGTGTCAAAATGTGATTCATTTCGACACTCTACACATTCGATGTATAATAATCAAAATTGATTATTCAGCACGGAAGCTTGGAAGATCTTCCTTGATGAAGTTCATGACATAGGCATGTTCGCCAATAACGTTTGCCTGAGCCATGCGCACATACACGTTGGCACTCTTGGCAAAGAGCTCAGCCGAGCGTGTTGCGTCGTCGAGGATAAGGAGCGACATGATAATCTCGCAAGTCATGTTGTAGAGGCGGCGTGCGAGGAAATCGTGCATTTCCTGATCCTGTGCATCCTTGACGTATTCAAGAGCCTGCTCGTAGAGCTTCACCATCTCAACGACGCGAGCCTTCAGTGGCTTCAACTCGTCGGCAACTTCATTCTCAAGCATCTCCTTGATGATAGAGAGATAGGTGCCGTTAGAGATGTAGCGGATGGCTGCCACAACCTGAAGCTGTGTTGTACCCTCGTAGATAGAGAAGATACGTGCGTCGCGATACAGACGCTGACACTTATACTCCATGATGAAGCCCGAACCGCCATGCACCTGGATAGCGTCGTATGTGTTCTGGTTGGCATACTCAGAGTTCATACCCTTTGCCAGCGGTGTGAAGGCATCGGCAAGACGTGAGTACTTCTTGAGTTCCTGACGCTCCTCGGCTGTGAGCTTGCGCTCGCGCTGGATGTCTTCAAGAGCCTTGTAGATGTCTACGTAGCGTGCTGTCTGATAGAGGATAGAGCGACCTGCGTCGAGCTTTGCCTTGATGCGGGCAATCATATCGTAAACGGCAGGGAACTTCACAATCTCTGTATCGAACTGCTTGCGCTCGCGTGCATACTTCAGAGCCTCGTCGTAGGCAGCCTGGCTTACGCCTACCGACTGTGCAGCGATGCCAAGACGTGCACCGTTCATAAGAGCCATGACGTACTTGATGAGTCCGAGACGTGTAGAACCGCAAAGCTCTGCCTTGGCGTTCTTGTATACAAGCTCGCAAGTAGGTGAGCCATGGATACCAAGCTTGTGCTCGATGTGACGAACAGTAACACCACCGTCGCGCTTGTCGTAGATGAACATTGACAGACCACGACCGTCGCGTGTGCCCTCCTCAGAGCGTGCAAGCACGAGGTGGATGTCTGAATCGCCGTTGGTGATGAAACGCTTAACACCGTTCAAACGCCATGTGCCGTCCTCGTCCTGTGTAGCCTTGAGCATAACGCGCTGAAGGTCGGAACCTGCATCAGGCTCGGTCAAGTCCATTGACATGGTCTCGCCTGCGCAAACACGCGGGATATACTTCTGGCGCTGCTCCTCCGAACCGAACTCGTAGAGAGTCTCGATACAATCCTGAAGCGACCAGATGTTCTGGAAACCAGCGTCGGCACACGAAACAATCTCCGAAGCCATTGAGTACGGAGTGATAGGCATGTTAAGACCGTTGTAGCGGCGAGGCATAGAGATGCCCCACAAGCCAGCCTGACGTGTAGCCTCGATATTCTCGTAGGTCTTCGATGCGTAGTGCATGCGACCGTCTACGAGGTGCGGCCCCTCAAGGTCGACATCCTCCGAGTTAGGCTCGATGATGTTGGCAGCGATGTCGCCGGTAATCTCAAGCACACGCTTATAGTTCTCGATAGCGTCCTTGAAGTCGACGGGCGCATCCTCAAATTTATCTTTGTCGGCGTAGTTGCGCTCCTTGAGTTCAACGACGCGCTGCATTTCCGGGTGATTAAGATAGAAATCGTACTCCGGATGGTCGGTATAATAGTTAGCCATTGTTTTTTAAAGAATTTAGAGCATTTAAAGAAGTTAGAGAAGTTAGAGCCATATGCTGTTCTCCTACATATTACTTGTTATCATAGCTACAACTCGTCTGCAAATGAAGATTCTTTTATTTTTCTTCCATAGGCATTAAGGAGCCTGCTGACATCTTCAATTAAACCATTAAGTTGTTCATATTCGTTTGTAGAAATGTATGCTAAGTCTTTTGACAGAATAACATAATATCTACATTCTTCCAAACTGCCTTGACTTATATTTATAAATCGCAGTTTGTCAGCTTTGCTCAGTTTCCTATATCCTTCTGCTATATTCGCAGGTATAGATACGGCAGCACGCTGAAATTGAGAACACAATCCAAATCTCTCTATGTTTGGGAATTTGCAGGATATATTATATACAAGCAAAACAAAAGCGTGAGCTTTTTGCCATACTATCAAGTCTTTGAAAGAGGTACTCATATTACAACATTAATGATTATATTCAAGTGCCAAAAGCAAGATTTATATAGTAGTTAAAGAAGTTTTTGCTTGGCAAGCGGCAATGCTGAATTTAACCAATGGTTCTTTTGCAGAACGACATATGGCTTTAACTTCTAACGACCGTAGGGAGCGATAACTTCTTCAACTTCTATAACTTCTTCAAAATCTACTTATTATTCGCTTTATAGTACTTGATGAGTTTCGGAAGCACCTCTTCAACAGTGCCTGTGATGACGTAGTCGGCAATCTTGTTGATAGGAGCGTCGGGGTCGTTGTTCACAGAGATGATGATGCCTGAATCCTGCATACCAGCGATGTGCTGAATCTGACCAGAGATACCGCAGGCGATGTAAACCTTCGGATGAACAGTCACACCAGTCTGACCAATCTGACGGTCGTGGTCGCACCATCCTGCATCAACAGCAGCACGGCTTGCGCCTACCTCACCATGAAGTTCCTTGGCAAGCTGGAAGAGCAGGTCGAAGTTCTCCTTTGAACCTACGCCGTAGCCACCAGCCACAACGATAGGAGCACCCTTGAGGTTGTGCTTAGCAGCCTCAACATGACGGTCGAGCACCTTTACTACATAGTCGGCCTCGGGAACATATTTGGCAACGTCGGCGTATACAACCTCGCCCTTTGCCTTGCCCTCGTAAACGGCCTTCTGCATCACGCCGCTACGTACGGTAGCCATCTGAGGACGGTGGTCGGGATTGACGATGGTAGCCACGATGTTGCCACCGAATGCTGGACGAATCTGATAGAGCAGGTTGTCGTAGTGAGTGCCGCTCTTCTTGTCGTCGTAGTCGCCAATCTCAAGCTCTGTACAGTCGGCTGTCAATCCGCTGGTGAGCGATGAAGAAACGCGCGGACCAAGGTCGCGACCGATAACAGTTGCACCCATGAGTGCTATCTGCGGCTGCTCCTCCTTGAAGAGGTTGACAAGAATGTCGGTGTGAGGAGCTGATGTGTAGGGGAATAGTCCCTCAGCGTCGAATACAAAGAGTTTGTCGACACCATAAGGGAGTATCTGATCCTCCACCTTGCCCTTGATGCCAGTTCCGGCAACGATGGCGTTGAGGTCGACGCCAAGCTGGTTGGCAAGCTTACGACCTTTGGTGAGAAGTTCCTGAGACACTTCCTGAACTTGAGTGCCTTCTATCTCGCAATATACAAATACGTTGTTCATATTTTCTGATTTAGGAGTTTTGAATTTTGAGTTTTGAATTATGCGCTCTGCGCATTTAGAGTTTATCATTTTTGAGTTATGAATTCTTCATTCAAAAATTCAAAAAATCAACATTGCGGCTGTGCCGCAACAATTCAACATTCAAAATTCAACATTCAAAATTTAACCAATAATCTTTTCGTCCAACAATTCCTTAATGAGACCCTCGATGTCGGCGTCGCAGCCTGTGAGTGTCTTGCTTTCTTTAGCCTGGAACACGATGTTCTTCACAGCCTTCACCTTGGTAGGTGAACCGCTCAAGCCGCACTGCTGCGGGTCGCCGTCAACGTCGGCAACAGTCCACTGGTTGAGTGTGAGATAAGGACGCTCCTTGTAGAGGTAGTTGTACTTATTCTCCGAATTGCGCTCCATAGGAGCTGTGGCACGCTTGTATTTCATCACGAGTTTGGCGTTGGCTGGGCGACATGGAGCTGCAGAACCAGTAACGGTGACAACGAGCGGCATGGGAGCCTCAACTGTCTCTACACCACCGTCGATGTGGCGGCGTATGGTGAGCTTGCCGTCCTCGCACTTGAGTATTTTCTCAGCATATGTCACCTGTGAGAGGCCGAGCTTCTGAGCAACCTGCGGACCTACCTGAGCTGTATCACCGTCGATAGCCTGACGACCACCGATAACTACATCTACATTGCCAATCTTCTGGATGGCTGTAGCAAGAGCGTAAGATGTGGCGAGGGTGTCTGCACCGGCAAAGAGACGGTCGGTGAGCAACCATCCTGTGTCGGCACCACGGTAAAGTCCCTGACGTATTACCTCAGCAGCACGGGGAGGGCCCATTGTCAATATACCTACTGTTGAACCTGGGTTCTGCTCCTTCAGGCGCAGAGCCTGCTCCAACGCATTCAAATCTTCAGGATTGAAGATAGCCGGCAGGGCTGCGCGGTTGACGGTGCCTTCGGCTGTCATAGCGTCTTTGCCGACGTTTCTTGTGTCGGGTACTTGCTTGGCAAGTACAACAATTTTCAAACTCATATATTATTAAATTATTGTAATATCTGGATTGCAAAAGTAATAACTTTATGTTACCCAACCAAATATAAGACTAATAAAATAAACAAAACGCTTATTTTTGAATATTAAATCTGCACAAACGTTCGCTTTTGTGCATGTGTTTTGGCATTGGTGAGCAGATAGAAAACATGTAGTTTTTATCTTGAATTTATCTTGTTTTTATTCCAAATAGTAATAATTACAATTTTTTGCCGTTTTCTATGCCAACTAATCATATTAATTTGTATATTTCCTCTATAAAAGTAGCCCCCTCCAAGCAATATAACATACTATAGAAAGCCTATGTCTGCTTGGTAA
>CAKPZC010000033.1 GCA_934203355.1 uncultured Prevotella sp.
AAGGGCAACTATATGTGGCACAATAGAGTTGCCCTTACAGGGCGCGTTGTTCGGTTTGTATCCGTTTACCCAGGGCGTTGCCCTGGGCTATGGAGAACATTGGGCTTTCAGCCCGCTTTGTATGAGTTTTGACACACCCTCCACTCTGCCATTAATCTATCTTATGCTTCCCCTCTTCGAGAAGGAGGAGGGAGATTGTGAAAATGATTTTGAACGTTGGATTTTTGTACTAAGAAACATGAACACATTTGAACGTATGCCTTTTATGGCAAAGAATGCGGTATTTAAGAAACTCGCCGAGATTTCCGATATCAGAAGTCTAAGCAAAAAGGAAATGGATAAATATGAATATAGTCTGAGAGTGATGCGCGACAGCTACGCCACATATCAATATGCTGCGAAGAATGGCTGGGAAAAGGGAATGGCTGAAGGCATAGAGAAAGGCATGGCGCAAGGAATGGAGAAAGGCATGGCGCAAGGCATGGAGAAAGGCATGGCGCAAGGAATGGAGAAAGGCATGGCGCAAGGAATGGAGAAAGGCATGGCGCAAGGAATGGAGAAAGGCGAACGCGAGAAGGCTCTTGCAATCGCCCGCAACCTAAAGTCTTTAGGCATGTCTCTTGACCAAATCGCTGAGGCTACTGGGCTTACCCCCGACGAGATAAATACTCTTTAGCCCACCCCATGAACACTAAGGAAGGCGCTATGCACTTCCTTAGTTGACTTTTTGGCGCGATTTTCACGTGTAAATCCCCCTTTACCCTTGCAGGTTTGATATTTTTTTTATAACTTTGCATCCTTGTAAACTAAAACAGATAAAAAGATGAACAAAATAGCACCCCCTCTCAATAATATTCAAACTTCATTCATCCTTGATGATAGAAAAATGCCACTGTCGAGTCCGGGTTTCACCTTATTTATATATTATACCCCATGCACTTGACATAAAACAAGCATTTTTGTGATAAAAACAAAAAAATAATCAATTTTATTTGTGTGGTAAGAAAATTCTTTCTATTTTTGCACTGAAATATATCTCCCGGCAGGAGATTGTGCATCGAACGCCGGGGAAAACGGACTGAAAAAGACCCGAAAGAGAAAGTACTTCTAAATGAAATCTTTGATAAGAAGATAAATATTTTACTATAATTAATTTTTAACATTTGTCGTATGAATAAAAAATTTTTAAGCGCGCTGCTTCTTGGTGCACTCACAGTGACATCAACTGGCACGCTCGTTTCATGTAAGGATTACGATGACGACATCGCTAACCTGCAGGAACAGATCGACAAGAACACTAACGCAATTGCTGAGATCAACAAGTTGATCCAGAGCGGAAGTGTGATTACGGGCGTTTCTGATATTGAAGGTGGTGTTAAAGTAACCCTTAGTAATGGCAACAGCTTCAATATCACAAATGGTGTTGACGGCGTTAATGGTGATGCATGGACTATTGGTGAGGACGGCTATTGGTACAAGAATGGTCAGAAGACTAATTACCGTGCTATCGGTGAGAAGGGCGACAAGGGTGATACCGGCGCTACTGGTGCTACTGGTGCTCAAGGCGAAAAGGGCGACAAGGGCGATAAGGGTGATACCGGCGCTACTGGTGCTACTGGTGCTCAAGGCGAAAAGGGCGACAAGGGCGAAAAGGGCGATAAGGGTGATACCGGCGCTACTGGTGCTCAAGGCGAAAAGGGCGACAAGGGCGATAAGGGTGATACCGGCGCTACTGGTGCTCAAGGCGAAAAGGGCGACAAGGGCGATAAAGGCGACAAGGGCGACAAGGGTGATACCGGCGCTACTGGTGCTTCTGGAGCTCAAGGCGGCAAAGGCGATAAAGGCGACAAGGGTGACAAGGGCGATAAGGGCGACAATGGTGGCTACTACGTTCCTAACACCACAACCGGTTGCTTCGACTATGTAGACGCTAACGGTAATAGAACTCCGACAACAATCAGCTACCGTGCTCCTGAGGAGAATAAGATTACAGCCGTTCTTGATGGCGAGAATCTTACTCTTTCTGGCGTTAATGGTGTAACTGGTGATGTTGTTATCTCGCTCTCAGCTAACCTCCGCGGTCTCGTATTTATTCCGAACCTCTACCTCGATGGTATTGAGACAACTAAGTACGACTGGCTCCACGGTGATTACCTTACAGTAAAGAACAGTATCACTGGTACTAACCACCAGGGTCGTCCTGTAACAGGTCTTCAGGATTACCTCCCGAACCGTCTTGCAAATGATCCGACTTCTCAGCCTTATGCTGGCGAGTTCAACTACGGTCCGGCTTGGGTTGTTAAGTATCACATGAATCCGTCTAACTCAATGGTATCTTATGATGACGTTGAGGGCTTCAATGTTCTCAATCCGACAGTTGTAAACTACCATACTCGTGCAGCTGCTGCTGACCTCGGAGTAACTTCACCTGAGACATACGCTGACGGTAGCAATCTCTTTGCAAGCGCAAATGGTATTCTTAGCGTAGGTCTCCAGATTAAGAATCCTCAGTTGCTCGAGAAGAAGCCTACAAATCTTGACGTAAACGAGAATGCTAACACTATCGCTCTCAAGGTTAAGTCTAAGGACAACAGCGGTGAGAAGACATCTATCACATCTGACTATGCTCTTCTCCAGCCGCAGAAGGCTTTGGTAGAGGCTCTCTATTGGAAGCTTGCTCCTCAGTATGCTGCTAGAACAGCTGGTTCTACTCGTACAACTGCAAACTACGGTGACGAGTTTGGCGTACAGACAGGCAAGTATGCGACTACTGCTGCCGACAAGGCTGCAAGAGTTCACGTTTGGGATTCACCAATCGAGGCTGTATCTGATCCTGATGGCGCAGCTCTTGAGATGTACTACAACAGTCAGGAGGGCATCAACATCGCTAAGTATCTTGGTATCCACGCTCTTCAGGAGAACTTTACTAAGCTTAAGGCTGATGGTTCTTACGAGATGGAGCTCAAGCAGTGGACTCTCGAGGAGGCTGCTAAGTGGGGTCTCCAGGTAGAGTTTAACCTTGTTGACTACACAGTAGGTGGCAACGCTACAAAGGATAGCCACTATGCTAAGTGGGTAAACAAGGATAAGGGTATCCTCCGCGCAGCTAATGTTTTGGCAGATGGCAAGACAGAGGATCCTCAGTCTGCTACAGCTATTGATCGTGAGCCGCTCGTTCAGGTTCTCGTTAAGCACAATGGTTCTGTAGTTCTCGACGGTTACATCCTCGTTCACATTACACGCCAGAATCCTGAAATCCAGGACAACAAGTCTATCGACTTCGTTAGCGCTAATACAGAGTTCGACTTCTGTAACGCTGTTGACAACTTGAAGACTAACTGGAGCCAGTTCTCAAGAATCGTTCTCCACGACAACTTGGATCAGATGACCAAGGAAGAGTTTGACGCTCTCTATGAGGCTGACCTTTATGCTGCTACAGCAGGTACTGATGCTGAGGGTCATACTATCTTCACTATGAAGCAGTACAAGGATGCTGTTACTAAGGGTGGTGACGCTCAGGTAGCTGACAACATCGGTGATGTTCTCTACTATCCGAACGCTAACGGTACAACTAACCATGCATTCCAGTGGAATATTTCTCCGGTAGAGCTTGAGAAGCTTACACACGACAATGCTAATTATCCTGTACCTGTAGTTCGTTACGTACGCTATAAGGCTAAGTCTGCAGCTGCTAAGTATCCGTACATCTACATCAAGTTGACTTACAACGTTACCCGTAAGGTTGCTGTTGCAAGCACATTCGGTGAGAAACTCCCAGAGTACTGGAAGGGTGTCGATGGTAGCGCAGCAGGTAAGGAAGCTGTAATCTTCGATGTTAAGGAGCCTACAAACGGTGGCAATATCAACACATTCAACCGTCTTGTTACCAATACATTGAAGGGCAACGTTGCTAAGATTTCTGGTGTTCACCACTACTACTTCGTTCCTGAGGCTGTTCAGGTTAAGGATGAGATTACTGGCGAGAAGTGGACTCTTACTCCTCAGAGCTCTGCAGCAGATAACCTTTACAATAAGTTGGAGTGTCTGTATGTATCTACTGATCTCCATACTTACAACAAGGCTACTCTTAAGGACGATCTCTTCAAGTGCGCTATCCGCTTCCAGGCAGAGAAGGATGCTGCTGGCAACATCATTTCTAACCGTAGCGCATTCGACAACAGAAAGCTCTATGCTATTGACGAGGCTGGTGTATACCACCATATTGCAACATTGAACCAGGAGACCAGTGAGATTATTCTTGAGAAGACTGACGTTACTAAGGCAGTTCTCAATGCAATTGGTTACAAGAAGGACAATGCACACACCAACATCGAGCTCCGCTCTTGGTTAGGTGTTGTTGAGACTAACATCTGTGGTGTTGCTCAGTATGTAGAGGATGGCATCTTCCTCGCAAGCTGGGAGCGTCCTATCAACATCTTCGACCTTCCGGGCAAGACTGTTGTTGATGCTAACACCAACGGTAACAAGATCAACGTTCTCGACCTCATCAAGCTTTACGACTGGCGTGGTTACAAGAACAATGAGACTGTAGCTGACTGTGAGGCTAACCAGAGTAACATGTGGGGCAACCACCAGTGGTTCTGGGCTTACTACAATGTTAAGGCTATCACTGTTGACTTGACTCCGAATAAGGTTCAGACCAACCTCGGTGGCACTTGGACAACAATGGATCAGATTAGTAGCACTGTTGAGCTCCGTGATGCAGCAGGTCTGAAGACTCAGCATGTTTACAACTCATTCAACCTCTCAACATACAACTCACAGAGCCAGAATGCTAATCTCCTTACTTACATGGAGGGTAACAAGGATCTCTTCGGTGTGATCTACTACTACAACAACGGTTCTAACGTTGAGGACTTCTCAGTTAAGGTACCTATCACTGTAGAGTATGAGTGGGGTAAGTTCACAAAGGTTGTTCAGATTGATATCCATCCGACAATCGGTGACTAATCCTCTGATAAAGAAAAGCTGAATAATATTTAGCTCTATATAGAGGGCGTGCCCATTAGAGCGGCACGCCCTCTTTGTTTTTTATAGTTTCTAATAATAAAAGGAAATGAAAAAAAGATTTTTGATTATCTCCTCAGCCGCACTTCTTATGACATTCTCGTCATGCACATCGTGTGGCAATAAAACTCAATCCCGTGAAGCTCAAATCGAAGAGTTCCGTAGTGAGCTTACTAAAGAAGACACTACTACTATGCTTAAGATTTGCGATGACGCTATGGAGCTTCTCAAAGCAAAGAAATATGATAGAGTGTTGGATAATCTTTTTGAATATACCGACTCTACTAAAGAAATTAAGCCTCTGACTGATAAGACGCGTAAACAGTATCTTTCGCATTTCAAGATGTTCCCCGTCCTTGAGTATCAGCGTTGCTACTACTCCTTCCAGCTCGAAGGCTGCAACGATGTGAAGTATCGTATTGTTTGGGCAACAGCCGAACAGGCAGGAACAGCAGAGGCTCCATCTACAGCATTTATGTTCAACCCGGTTAAGATCGACGGTGTTTGGCGACTCTGCGTAAAGACTCCTTCTGACCTCTTCGACCAAGACAAACTTTAAATTCATTTCAATATTTCATAATTATGAAAAAGACCTTGCTCGCATTATTATTGTCTGCTTTGTCGCTATGCTCGCATGCACAACTGCACAAGGTTGCCAAGTTTGACTTCACTCAACCACTTGCGCTTAATCCTCCGGTGACACCGTCGGACATAGGTACGGGTGAGGTCCAAGTGACCGATAAAGTATTTGTAGAGTATCCAATCTCTATTTCCTTTACTCCAGGTTCACAGAATTTGGGAGCGGCAATATTTACGTTTAAGAACATCTATACAGATGCGATATCTTATTATCTACGTATTCTTACTTACGCTACAATTTCGTTCAATTCGTCAGACAACGCTACTATCGAGAGTATTCGTTTTAGCAACAACTCTGTGATTGGCGACCTTTCGCTTTTGGACGAAACTCAAGGCACTTTTAATGATGGAGATCACTATTGGTATGATGGCAAAAATAAGGGCTATAACAAAGTTACATTCAAAAATATCTATGCCCCTTCTGAAATCCGTCAGGTTGAGGTGCATTATACAATTCCCTCTGATGTTCTTCAGCCCACCACAGACATAGCCGATGGAAGTATTGTCGAGTCGTTTGACAAACTTGCCTTGACTTTTAGCTCGGCGATGAAGATTCAAAATGCTGCTAACATCAGCATGACTAATGGCACAGACACCTATAAGTTGACTGCCACAGTAAACGGTGGCGTTGTCACCCTCTCGGCACCTCAGACAATAACTAAGGATGGTACTTATACAATCACTGTACCAGCCAAGAGTTTTGTCAATTCCGAGGGTTTTGAAAACAAACAGCTCACCTATACTATTGTTATTCGCAAGTCGTTTAACTATACAAGTGTAACCCCAGAACAAGGATACCTCACCGCTCTGCCAATGTCTATAACTCTTGCTTATGATGAGTTGGTTGGTGGATTCGACGATGCTAACGCAATACGTCTTTATAAGGACGGCGTGGCATATCTTCCTGTAAAAGCGACAAAGGACGGTGACAAACAGGTGAAACTTGAAATCCAAAACATAACAGCTCCTATTAAGGAGAAGGGTGTTTACAAGATTTTAGTCCCGGAGAAGACTATTTTCAACAGTATGAAGGGCGATAAAGAACTCGAACGCTACAACAATGAGTTTGAGCTTGTTTATACTGTCGATGATTCTGAGACAACACGTCTCGCTAAGAAACTCCTAAAGAACGATGGAGTAGGTTATCCATCGCATGAGAGTGATGCTTATAAGGCTCTTGCCGACTTGATTAATGGGGAGACAACCCCAACCGACGAACAAATTCAGACTGCTATTGATGCATATTATGCTGAGACTAATGTCGTGATGCCACAGTCTACAAAGTGGTATAAGTTGTCGAGTGTGAACAATGCTGGCAAGAAACTATATATAAATGTGGATAATGGTACATTGACATTTACCGATAATGCAAAAAATGCCACTCCGTTACTTGCCACTGTCGAAGCAGGCACGACAATATTGACCGATGCTGAAGGCAATTATATCTCTGTAGGAGGTGTTGCAACCGACGAAGATCATAAGCTCGCTGATCTTGCTATTGCTCGCATCAACCCGTCAACGCTCAAGGTAGATGCTGGTAAACCAGCAACAGCTGAAAATACTCTTTGTCTATTCACTTTGTATGGCAAGATTGGTTTTAACGCTTTAGGTGAAAGTAGTTCTGTTTACGCTTTGGTTGACCATGCTAACAAGAAGTTTGCCTCTGATGTCACCATAACCGACACCTACTTTAAGAGTTCGCTTACGAGTGCGTTCTCGTTTGAAGAAACCGAGAAACCCGCCGAGGTAATAAAGACTGTGAATACAGCTTATCAACTAACACCTGCTATAGTAGCCACTAATGCTGATTTGCTTACTCTAACATTCACTGAGGTAACTGGCGTTTCAGTGGCAACTGGCACCGATGCATATTTTGTTGATTCTAATAACAAACGTGTTGCTAATGCTGCATTTGTCGCTGTAAATGGTAAGACCAACGCCTTCACGATATCTCTCAAAGGTATTTTATCCAAAGGCGATTATTCACTGGTCATCCCAGAGGGAGCATTCCGTTACTCAAAGGACGGCAAGACAGTGAAAACACAGGCTATCAATGCTTCGTTCACGATTGGACGCAATGGCTCGGCTGATGATCCTAATATCAGCTACACATTCACAAATTACAGAATCCTCCCTGTTACATCAAGCGATGATTATGTAAAGGATGTAGAGCTTAACAATATAATGATAAAGAGTGTTGGCTACTACAACAACGAGCTTGTTGCCAACCCCGACCGTGAGGTGACAATCTGTTTGTATAACGATGCAAGAAAAGTTATCGGTAAGGGACATTTCGAGAATTATTCAGATCCCGATGATTCTCAAACTCCAACTATCCGTCTTAAACTTAACGAACCTATTAAAGAGGGCTCGGTCAAGTCAGAAGTATATGCATTGCAGATCAAGCAGGGAACATTTGGTAATAACAACTTCGGAAAGTATCTCAACGATAAGACAAGTGTCTCTGTATCTTCGTGCATCGCTAATCCGGAAATGGTGTTGCCATTATTCGTTGACAATAATAAGGCAATAAAGTCTGTTGAGACTGCCTATACTCTTACTCCTGATGTTGCCGAGAGTGCAGCAGATGTGCTGACCCTCACTTTCCCCGATGTTAAGGAGATGAAACTTGCAGCCAATGCTAAGGCTTCGTTCATGGAAGTTAAGGGTTCTAAGATTATCTCTGCAACTATCGTAGCTGCAAAGGACAAGAAGAATGTATTTACAATTGCTCTGAAGGGACTTGAAGAGAAAGAGTATACATTGGATATTTCTGACGGAGCCTTCCTCTACACAAAGGACGGACGTGATGTAAAGACAACTGCCATCAGCGCAGCCTTCTCTATCGGCAAGAACGGTTCTGCCGACGACGAGCGCATCAGCTTCACCGAGAAGAACTTCACTGTTGCTCCTGCCAGCTCAGCTACCGACTTCATCAAGGATGTTGAGCTTAACAGCATCACCCTGACAGCAGCCGAGGGCACCAAGCTTGCCGTTAACAAGGCTCGCAAGGCAACACTCTATTCTCCGAAGAACGAGGTCGTTGCTACTGGCGTGTTCGCGAATGTTGATAAGGCAGCTGGTTCTGCTATCCGCTTCGCCATGGACAAGCAGATTGAGGCAGGCAAACTTGCTGCTGGCACTTACTCATTGAAGATTCAGAAGGGTACTTTCGGTAATGAGAACTTCCTTAAGTTCCTCGCTGACAAGACCACTGTGAAGGCAGAGGATTGTGTTGCTAACCCCGACACCACTCTCGTATTCTACGTAGATAATTTAAAGGCTATTAAGACCACTGAAACCAAGTATGAGCTTCTCCCAGCAGTGGCAGGTCAGAAGGACAACACCCTCACCCTGTCATTCCCCGAGGTAAAGACCCTCTCACTTGTAGCCGACGCTAAGGCACAGTTCACTGCAGCCGACGGCACAAAGGCAGCAGATGCCAAGCTCGTAGCCGACGCTGAGAAGAAGAACGTGTTCAGCGTATCAATCGAAGGTCTTGCCGACGGCGCTTACACACTCGCCATCTCAGAGGGCGCATTCCACTACACCCTCAACGACCGCGAGGTTAAGACTCAGGCTATCAACGCCAAGTTCTCTGTCGATAAGGCAGTGAAGGTTACTGAGACCAAGTTCGAGCTTCTCCCAGCTGTGGCAGGTCAGAAGGACAATACCCTCACCCTGTCATTCCCCGAGGTAGAGACCCTCACTCTTGTAGCCGACGCTAAGGCACAGTTCACCGCAGCCGACGGCACAAAGGCAGCAGATGCTAAGCTCGTAGCCGATGCTGAGAAGAAGAACGTGTTCAGCGTTTCAATCGAAGGTCTTGCCGACGGTGCTTACACACTCGCCATCTCAGAGGGCGCATTCCACTACACCCTCAACGACCGCGAGGTTAAGACCCAGGCAATCAACGCCGCATTCACAGTCGACAAGGCAGTGAAGGTGACTGAGACCAAGTTTGAGCTTCTCCCAGCAGTGGCAGGTCAGAAGGACAACACCCTCACCCTGTCATTCCCCGAGGTAGAGACCCTCTCACTTGTAGCCGACGCTAAGGCACAGTTCACCGCAGCCGACGGCACAAAGGCAGGCGACGCTAAGCTTGTAGCCGATGCTGAGAAGAAGAACGTGTTCAGCGTTTCAATCGAAGGTCTTGCCGACGGTGCTTACACTCTCGCCATCACGGAGGGCGCATTCCACTACACCCTCAACGACCGCGAGGTTAAGACCCAGGCTATCAACGCCGCGTTCACAGTCGACAAGGCAGTGAAGGTGACAGAGACCAAGTTCGAGCTTCTCCCAGCTGTGGCAGGTCAGAAGGACAACACCCTCACCCTGTCATTCCCCGAGGTAGAGACCCTCTCACTTGTAGCCGACGCTAAGGCACAGTTCACTGCAGCCGACGGCACAAAGGCAGCCGACGCTAAACTCGTAGCCGATGCTGAGAAGAAGAACGTGTTCAGCGTTTCAATCGAAGGTCTTGCAGACGGCGCTTACACACTCGCCATCTCAGAGGGAGCATTCCACTACACCCTCAACGACCGCGAGGTTAAGACTCAGGCTATCAACGCCCAGTTCACAGTCGATAAGGCAGTGAAGACCGTTGAGACCAAGTATGAACTCACTCCAGAGGTAGCCGAGAGCACCGACGACCACCTGACGCTCACCTTCCCTGAGGTAGACGCACTGACAGTGGCAGACGGCGTGACAGCACAGTTCAACGATGCTGAAGGCAACAAGGTGGCTGATGCCACATTCGCAGCCGACGGCGAGAAGAAGAACCAGTTCACTATAGCACTCAGCCAGCTCGACACCGAGGACTACACACTCGTAATCCCAGAGGGCGCGTTCATCTATACCAAGGACGAGATCAAGGTGAAGACCCAGGCTATCAGCTACAGCTTCACCATCGGCAAGAACGGTTCAGCCGACGACGAGCGCATCAGCTTCAACTACGCTGGCTACACCGTTAAGCCCGAAAGCTCAACTAAGGAATATCTCCACGACGAGGAACTCAACAACATCACTGTTGTGGCAGCCAACGACATGACCATCGCCGCCAACACCGAGCGCGAGGCAACCCTCGTGAGCGTTGTCGACCAGACAAATGTTGTGGCTAAGGGTCACTTCGAGGCAGTGGAGACAGCCGAGGGCGAGAACGCTACACTCCGTCTGGTTCTCGACACTCCGATTGTGAAGGGCTCACTCGACGCTGGTGTCTACATGCTCCAGATAGCACAGGGCACCTTCGGCAACGAGGAGTTTGGCAAGTTCCTTGCCGACAAGAAGAGCGTCAAGGCAGAGGACTGCGTGGCTAACGCTAAGACAAGCATCCTCTTCTATGTTGACAACACCTGGACAAGCATCAACGGCATCCACGCCGACGGCACTGCCGATGGCGACATCTACACCCTCCAGGGTGTCAAGGTGCAGAAGATGACCACACCAGGCGTATACATCGTCAACGGAAAGAAGATTGTGAAGAAATAATATCATGGGGAGGGCATTTCGTTGCCCTCCCTACATGACACTAAAGGAAGAACAACAACGTTAATATAAAAAAATAAAGACTATGAAAGCAGTAAAGACTATGATGGCAGCAGCTCTGCTCGGAATGAGCACAGCGGCTATGGCACAGGCCACTTATCTTGAGGCCAATGGTGACACTACAGTGTTTAAGAAGCATGCATTCCTTCAGCTCCAGGGCGGCGCACAGTATACCCTCGGCGAGGCTAAGTTTGGTGACCTCCTTTCTCCGAACGTGCAGCTCGGTCTTGGCTATCAGTTTAATCCTTGGTTTGGTGCTCGCGTTGCCGTAAACGCTTGGCAGAGCAAGGGCGGTTTTAACGGCAAACTGAGCGACGGTAGCATCGGTAATGTTGTTTACAAGTACAAGTATGTTGCCCCGACCGTTGACTTCATGTTCAATCTCTCGCAGGCATTCTGCGGCTATAACCCCCACCGCGTGTTCAACGTGACAGCCTTCATCGGCGGCGGTGCCAACATCGGCTTCAGCAACGACGAGGCTCAGAACGTGGCAGCCAGCGGCTACAAGATGCAGTATCTGTGGGACGGCACTAAGGTGCGCCCGATGGGTAAGGCTGGCTTGGCACTCGACTTCCGCCTCTCCGACGCTGTATCGCTCGGCATCGAGGGCAACGCCAATGTCCTCAGCGACAAGTATAACTCAAAGAAGGCTGGCAACGCCGACTGGTATTTCAATGCTCTGGCTGGTGTGAAGATTGCTCTTGGCAAGACCAAGAAGACACGTCCTTATCAGGAGCCAGCTAAGCCACAGCCAATCGTAAACAACTATGTTGAGCCAACTCCGCAGCCTGAGGTAAAGAAGAAGGAGAAGGAGGAAATCCGTCGCGACATCCACTTCACCATCGACTCTGACGTTGTGAACCAGGTGGGCAAGGACAAGATTAAGGAGCTTGCCGACTTCCTGAAGAAGCACGTCGACTCGCAGCTCACCATCGAGGGCTATGCCGACAAGAACACAGGTACTCCTGCCTACAACAAGGGCATCTCGGAGCGTCGTGCCGTTGCGGTGTTCAACATCCTCACCAAGGAGTATGGCATCGAGGCACACCGCATCAGCTACACCTTCAAGGGCGACGTTGTGCAGCCGTTTGCTGCCAACGACGACAACCGTGTAGCAATCTGCGTGGGAACCGCAGCTGAGTAATATCGACAAACGAAATACTTAGATTTCAAAATCACTTTTTCATTCCTTAGTCCGGGATCGCCGTTAGTGTGTGAACATAAACGGCGGTGCTCGGGCTATTTTTTTTGTGGGCTTTTTGGGGAATGTTAATGGGAGTTTAGTGCTTGTTATTTCGTCTTTTGTGTATTTATTGTCGATTGTATTGCAAATTTTACGTCAATAACACAATTATGTCAAAACTTTTTTGTTTATTTGCATAAAACTAAGACAAACCATCAAAAGATATACGACTATGGGAAAAGGAAAGAAAGGCGGCAAACGCATGACAAAGAAACAGCTTGCCCCGAAACTTGAGGAACTCTTTGCCTCAAATCCCGGCAAGACGATGTCGTTTAAGGAGATATTCCGCACTCTCCACCTCGACACTCACCCGTTGAAGATGCTCGCCATCGACATCATGGAGGAGATGGCTTGGGACGACTTCATCACTAAGGTGTCTGACAACTCTTATCAGCTAAATATGAAGGGACAGGTGCAGGAAGGCATCTTCCTGCGCAAGACTAATGGCAAGAACACCGTTACACCCGATGGCTCCGACAAGCCTATCTTCGTTGCCGAGCGCAACTCGATGTGGGCTCTCACTGGCGACCGCGTGAGATTCGCCTTCATGGCACGACGCAAAAACCATATCAAGGAGGCTCAGGTGATAGAAATCCTGCAACGTGCCAAGGACACCTTCGTGGGACGACTGACGTTCGACCACGACCTCTGCACACTCATCTCTCCCTCGAATGTGCTTGCTAACAGCATCATCATTCCGCGACGCAAGCTCAAGGGCGGAAAGGATGGCGACAACGCTGTGGTGAAAATCGTGGAGTGGCCCGACCAGGACCATCGCAACATGATTGGCGAGGTGGTCGACGTGCTCGGAAAGTCGGGCGACAACGACGTGGAGATGAACACTATTCTGGCACAGTATGGACTGCCTTATAAGTATCCTAAGAACGTTGAGGAGGCAGCCGAGAAGATTTCTGCCGAGATAACAGCCGAGGATTACGCCGAGCGCGAGGACTTCCGCGACACCTTCACTTGCACCATCGACCCGAAGGACGCCAAGGACTTCGACGACGCTCTCTCGTTGAAGAAACTAAAGGACGGACTCTGGGAGGTGGGTGTTCACATCGCCGACGTGAGCCACTACGTGAAGGAGGGTTCCGTAATCGACAAGGAGGCAGTGAAGCGCGCCACGAGTGTATATCTGGTCGACCGCACCATACCGATGTTGCCCGAACGTCTGTGCAACTTCATCTGCTCGCTGCGCCCCGACGAAGAGAAACTGGCGTTCTCGGTGGTGTTCAATCTTGACGACGACGCCAACGTTAAGGCCTACCGCATTGTGCACACCGTGATAAAGAGCAACCGTCGCTATGCCTACGAAGAGGTGCAGCAACTGCTCGAGGACAACGGCGTGGTCGACGGTAAGGGCGAACCGGCACCGCCAGCTCCTAAGGGTGGATATAAGGGCGAGAATGCCGATGCACTGATAACACTCGACCGACTCGCCAAGAAACTGCGCGCCGCCCGATTCAAGAACGGAGCGGTGAAGTTCGACCGCGAGGAGCTACACTTCGACGTCGACGAGAAGGGCAAGCCGATACGCTGCTACTTCAAACGCTCTAAGGACGCCAACAAACTCATCGAGGAGTTCATGTTGCTCGCCAACCGCACCGTGGCTGAGAGCGTGGGCAAGGTGGCAAAGGGCAAGAAACCGAAGACGCTGCCCTATCGTGTGCACGACAATCCCGACCCAACGAAGTTGGAGACTCTGAGGGAGTTTGTGGTGAAGTTTGGCTACAAGATGAAGACCGACGGCACCAGCGGAGCACTCGCTCGCTCGCTCAACACGCTTATGAGCGACTGTGAGGGCAAGCGCGAGCAGAACCTCATACAGACCGTGGCACTGAGAGCCATGATGAAGGCGAAGTACTCTATACACAACATCGGACACTTCGGACTGGCATTCAACTACTACACCCACTTCACGTCGCCCATACGTCGCTATCCCGACACTATGGTGCATCGACTCATCACACGCTATCAGCAGGGCGGACGCTCAGCTAATAAGGAGCACTATGAGGCTCTGTGCGAGCACTCAAGCGAGATGGAGCAGATAGCCGCCAATGCCGAGCGCGATTCTATAAAGTATAAGGCTGTGGAGTTTATGTCGGAACGTGTGGGCAATGTCTACGATGCTCATATCTCGGGCATACAGTCGTATGGCATCTACTGCGAAATCGACGAGAACCACTGCGAGGGACTTGTGCCCATGCGCGACCTCGACGACGACTACTACGACTTCGACGAGCGCAACTACTGCCTCGTGGGACGTCGCCATCATCATAAGTACCAGCTGGGCGACCCAATAAAGATTAAGGTGGCACAGGCAAACCTGGAGAAGAAACAGCTTGACTTCACACTTGCAGAATAATAAAAAAAAACCAAGAAAAAATAATGACACAGGAAGAAAAGACACAAATAGAAGAACGTATCGTGGACGTGCTGAAGACCGTCTACGACCCCGAGATACCAGTTAACATCTACGACCTCGGACTCATCTACCGCATCGAGGTGGGCGACGAGGGCAATGTGGACATCGACATGACTTTCACCGCTCCGTCGTGCCCCGCAGCCGACTTCATTCTTGAGGACGTGAGACAGAAGGTGGACACCATAGAGCACGTGAAGTCAGCCAACGTGAACCTCGTGTTTGAACCAGTGTGGGACCAGAGCATGATGACCGAGGAGGCACGGGTGGAATTAGGCTTTGAATAAGAATGAAGAACGTTTATTTTTTAAGTGACGCCCACCTTGGGTCGTGGGCGATAGACCACAGCCGCACGCAGGAGCGACGGCTTGTGCGCTTTCTCGACTCCATAAAGACGAAGGCACGCGCCGTGTATCTGCTCGGCGATATGTTCGACTTCTGGAACGAGTGGCGCTATGTTGTGCCTAAGGGCTACACGCGCTTCCTCGGCAAACTGTCGGAACTGACCGACATGGGGGTGGAGGTGCACTTCTTCACGGGCAACCATGACATATGGACTTATGGCTATCTTGAGGAGGAGTGTGGCGTAGTGGTGCACACCAAACCCGAGACGGTGGAAATCTACGACCGTGTGTTCTATATAGCCCACGGCGACGGACTCGGCGACCCCGACTTGAACTTCAAACTGCTGCGACGGGTGTTTCATAACCGCATGTGCCAGCGACTCTTCAACTCTATACATCCGCGCTGGGCAATGTGGTTGGGAATGTCGTGGGCTAAACACTCTCGACTGAAGCGTGCCGACGGCAAGGAACCGCCTTATATGGGCGAGGACCGCGAATGTCTTGTGCGCTTCGCCAAGGGCTATATGCAGACGCATTCGAACATCGACTACTTCATGTTCGGACACCGACATATAGAACTCGATATCAGTTTGTCGAAGAAGACACGAATGATGATTCTCGGCGACTGGATCTCGCAGTTCACCTATGCCGTGTTTGATGGGGAACACATGTTCCTGGAGGAGTATGTGGAGGGGGAGAGCAGACCGTAAACACTCCACCCTAAAACGTAGAATGGTCGTGTAATGGAGCTTTATCTTTTAGCTCCATTACACGACCATAAAATTATGTTTCCTTTTCTATGCTCTTTATCTATTAAAGATTATTTATATCGTCGAGAGTAAGCCCCGTGGCTTCGGCTATTTGATTAGGAGATAGACCTAATGTCTTGAGGTTGCAAGCTATAGCAAGAGCCTTTTCGCGTTCGCCTTGCGCTATTCCTTCAGCCTTTCCTTGCGCTATTCCTTTCTCCATGCCTTGCGCTAATCCTTTCTCCATGCCTTCAGCCATTCCCTTATTCCAGCCATTCTTCGCAGCATATTGATATGTGGCGTAGCTGTCGCGCATCACTCTCAGGCTATATTCATATTTATCCATTTCCTTTTTGCTTAGATTTCGGATATCGGAAATCTCGGCGAGTTTCTTAAATACCGCATTTTTTGCCATAAAAGGCATACGTTCAAATGTGTTCATATTTCTTAATACAAAAATCCAACGTTCAAAATCATTTTCACAATCTCCCTCCTCCTTCTCGAAGAGAGGAAGCATAAGATAGATGATACGCAGCTTCTCGGATACCACTTTACCGGTGTCGCGGTCGGCGAGCGTAAGGTCAGTACGGAACTTGCGTTCCGGCATGTTGGGGTCGATGAAGTTCATGAAGCAGATGGTGTAGACGGGGAGCAGGTCGTAGTTCCACTTGCCCTTTTCTCCCTGATTCACGATGACACGCGACGAGTAGTAGAGGGCGCGGTCGATGAAGTGTTCCTGCCCACGATTCTGCATCTCGACGATAATCTCTTTGCCTTCGTCGGTGATGCAGTAGATGTCGAACACAACCTCACGTGAGTCGTTCGACAAACCTATCTGCTCATTGTTGCCAAACATGAGGCTCTTTATCACGAACTCTCCCGAAAAGAGGTCGTTGAGGAAACTCAAAAGTAGGTCCTTTGATATCTCACGACCGAAGATATGCTTGAATCCCCAGTCGGAGAAGGGGTTGATGAAACGAGGTGCCATAAGTGTATTTTATAATATTGTATGCAAATGTAGCGATTTGCCGTGAGATAATCAAATATATGGTAAAAGAAAACAAGAATATCCTTCATTACACGTGTAATAGTCGTAACGTCAGAAGCTTTGCAGCCAAGCCTTCAGGTTGGAGAGCATTTCAATGTGATACTTGAACGATGTGTTCATGCCCCATCCGTGGCCCCCGTCGGGATATACAAATAGTGAGGCGGGCACGTCGTGGCGATAGAGTTCTGTGTAGTAGTTCACGCCGTTGATGGGCAGCACTCCGTGGTCGTCGTCGGAGAGAAGTATGCAGGCGCGTGGGGTGACGCGTGTCACTTGAAGGTCGCTACAATACTTCTGTTCCTCTTTCTTGTGAGCTCCCTTGCCCAAGAGATTGTCGTGCGAACCCTGGTGGGTGTAGCCTGGCATCATGGTGATGACCGGATAGAACAGAACCTGGAAATTGGGTTTAGCGTTGCCCGTCGACTGTGTGGCAATAGTAGAAGCAAGATGGCCGCCAGCCGACGACCCCATGATGCCCACGTCCTTGGCGTTGATGTGCCAGTTGGCAGCGTTGCGGCGCACAAGTTTCATTGCCTCCTCGGCATCGCTAATGGGCACCTTTGCGTTGCCGTTGGGCATGCGGTAGTGGAGCACTATGGCGGCAATGCCCATATTGTTGAAGAAAGGCGCCCAGTCGGTGCCCTCATGTTGCATGGCGAGATGCTCGTAGCCACCACCCGGACAAATCACTATGGCACGGCCCGTGGCGTGCTGCTCCTTGGGCAGAAACACCTTGACGTAGGCAGTGTCCTGCAAATCGTTTTTGTTGGGGGCTTTCTGTTGCCAGAGGTTAACTGTGAAACTACGCTGGGCGAGGGCGGGAACTGCTGCGAGTAGCAGCAAGATAGCGAAGAGAGTTTTAATGGATTTCATTTTTTTTGACAAATACTGACTGTGGTTTGACATTTCGTTTTATTTCTTTTCTTGTTATTTGCAAAGGTAGCCAATTTTTTGTAATATTGCAGAAGTTTTATAACAACTACAGTAATGAGTAAACGATTTTTAATGATTGCGCTTGTCTCAGCCGCCACTCTCGGCATTAATGCCAAGGTGAGGCTCCATCATCTCATAGCCGACAATATGGTGGTGCAGAGCAACACCGACGTGAGACTGTGGGGATGGGCAAGCCCAGGAAAGACTGTGAACGTCAGCACTTCGTGGGGCAGCACCCCGTGCAGCGCCAAAGCCGACAAGGACGGTGCGTGGGAGGTGAGAGTGCGCACGCCCAAGGCGAGTTATAAACCCCTGTCGATAACCTTTAGTGACGGCGAGACCACAACCATAAGCAATGTGCTCTCGGGTGAGGTCTGGGTGTGTGCAGGACAGTCGAACATGGAGATGCCAGTGCGCGGATTCGACGGATGTCCCGTGGAGGGCTACAACGAGGCGGTGGTCGACGCCACCCACCGTGCAGCGATACGCTATGCCAAGATACCGTCGCGAATGGCAATGAAGCCACAGAGCGACGCCGACACTCGATGGATGGTGGTGTCGCCAGCCACCGTGGCTGGTACATCGGCAACAGGCTATTTCTTCGCACGTATGCTGCAACAGACGCTCGACGTGCCAGTGGGCATCATCGAGGCAAACAAGGGTGGCACTCGTGTGGAGTCGTGGCTCGACCGCGACAATCTAAAGCGCGAGACCGATGAGCGGCTCGACTCGGCATCAATATATGCGATGAAGACCGACTACTATCGTCCGCTGGTATGGGGCAACGGCACTTTCGCCCCGATAACGAAGTTCACAGTCAAGGGCATCGTCTACTATCAGGGATGCTCGAATGTGGGCTACAACACCAGCGACTATGCGCGCCGACTGGGACTGCTCGTGAAGCAGTGGCGGCGCGACTTCAACTGCGGCGAACTGCCATTCTACTTCGTGGAGATTGCTCCCTACTGGTATAACAACGCTGATGGTACCGAAGCCGCATTGTTGCGCGAACAGCAATATATAGCCTCCAAGCAGATAACAAACTGTTGCATGGTGGGCAACAACGACGGAGCGTACAAGTGGGAGATGAAACAGATTCACCCAGCACAGAAACGTAAGGTTGGTGAGCGACTTGCCTATGCGGCACTGTCGGCAACCTACGGAGTGAAGGGACTCATCTACAAGAACCCATCGTTCAAGAGCCTCACGGTCGACGGACAGGAGGCTACGGTGCATCTCAGTAACACCGAGAACGGCATCTATCCGCTTTATGGTATCGAGGGATTTGAGGTGGCAGGAGTCGACGGCAAGTACTATACTGCCGCCGCACGCTACGACTGGCACGGTGGCATTGTGGTGACATCGCCCAAGGTGCTGAAACCAGTGGCGGTGAGATATTGCTTCAAGAACTTCCAACTCGGAACGGCACGCAATCAGGGAGGACTGCCGTTGCTGCCTTTCAGAACGAAATATATAACAAAAAAATAAGAGAGTGTGGCGAAATAGGAGTTAATGGAAGTTTGGGCTTCGCCCGAAGTTAAAGGAAGTTTGGGCTTTGCCCGAAGTTAATGGACATATGTATAAATTGTAGAAAATAAAGCATTTGTCCGTTAACTTCCTCTTAACTTCCTCCTAACTTCTCCTAACCTCCTCTTAACTTCCTCTTAACTTCTCCTAACTTCCTCTTAACTCCTATTTTATACACCCCCTCCAAATAATTATTCATATGCATCCATTAGAGAAATTCGAGTATTGCCCCATGTGTGGCAGTCATCATTTTGTGGAGAACGGACCCACAAGTAAGAAATGCGAGAACTGCGGATTTGAGTATTTTATGAATCCCAGTGCCTCGAACGTAGCAATAATAATGAACTCCAAGGGTGAGATTCTTGTGGAGAAACGCAAGCATGAGCCTGCAAAGGGCACTCTCGACCTGCCTGGCGGTTTCACCCAGATAGGCGAGACATCGGAAGAGGGGTTGCATCGCGAGGTGATGGAGGAGACAGGACTCAACGTCACCGCCAGCCATTATCTCTTCTCGTTGCCCAATATCTATCGCTATAGTGGCATCGACATCCACACCCTCGACATGTTTTATGAGTGCGAGGTGGAGGATGCCGAAGCATTGAAGGCGGGCGACGACGCGGCAGAGTGTCAGTGGTTGCTCCCCGAGGACATCCACACCGAGCAGTTCGGACTGCGTTCGGTGCGTTGGGGACTGTTAAAGTTCTTGGAGAGTAAGGGATTGGTGAAAAACAACATGTAGCAATCGCCCATATATGCAGACAGCCGCAAATCCACATGTGTGGATTTGCGGCTGAATAGTTATGTAGCTATCGCTGCCCCGATGTGCTTATTTTCGAAATATAAGGGTGCGAACTGTTATCTTTAAATGATTATCTTTGTCTTGGGTATGTACACCTCCTGGTTCATCCGACTCATTCCGTGCGTTTGCGATATTAATAAGGGTGGTGTGTTGGGGGAGAGAATTTCCCCTAAGCACGGACGGTCATTAAAGATTTGTAATACGTGAGCGAGTAGTAAGCAATTGACTTATTCCTCGTTGTCGCGGAGTTGCTGAACATAGATGGCGTGCTCCATCTTGAGACGCTTCAAAACAGAAGGCTTGTTGTACTGCTGACGAGCGCGGAGCTCCTTAACAACACCTGTCTTTTCGAATTTTCTCTTGAACTTCTTGAGAGCTCTTTCGATGTTCTCACCATCTTTAACTGGTACAATAATCATTTTCTTTTCTTTTTGTTTATTTGGTTATACATGTTACGCTTGTGGCGACAAGCCACAATTGCGGGTGCAAAGGTACTCAATAATTGGCAAATAGCCAAGTTTTTGCGCAATTTTCTGATTTACAGGGGTTTTTATTCTGGTTCATCCGGAATATTGAGTGATAATATCGGATGAGCCAATATATATAGATACATTTTATAAATAAAAAAGTCGGTAGAAACTATAGTTTCTACCGACTTTCGTAGGTCGGGATGACAAGATTCGAACTTGCGACCCCTACGTCCCGAACGTAGTGCGCTACCAACTGCGCTACATCCCGATTGCATATTGGAGTTGTATCCCAAAAGCGAGTGCAAAGGTACGTATTTTTTCTGATATACGTGCATTTTTTAATGCATTTTTTTAATTCTATGATTTTTTTGTTTTTGCGAAAAAATCTGACATATCTGCCATAAACTTTGTAATGTGGTGAGAAACAGAGGGTTAAGGAATGTCACTTTATGGCAGATAGGGGGTCAGAAACGAGAAATGTGACATATGGCGTTGGGTGGTGGTGTGGTATGCTGATGGCATGTGATGAAAAGGCTGATGGCATGTGATGAAAAGGTGAATGGCATGTGATGAAAGGGAGTGTTTTTTTTAGTGTTTGGTAATTGGTGTTTCGTTACTTGGTACTGTGTGTTTTGTTATCAGTTAGTACATGTTTCATTATTTGGTACAATGTGTTTTGTTATTTGGTAACGCATGTTTTGTTAAGTAACAGTTCAGAATTATCTTTACATATAAGGGTGTATCAAGAGTCAAACAAAGGTGGGCTGAAAGCCCAATGTTCTCCATAGCCCAGGGCAACGCCCTGGGTAAACGGATACAAACCCGAACAACGCGCCCTGTAAGGGCAACTATCTGTGGCACAATAGAGTTGCCCTTACAGGGCGCATGGATTGTGTTTATCCGTTACCCAGGGCGTTGCCCTGGGCTATGGAGATATTGGGCTTTCAGCCCGCATTATTTGGGTTTTGACACACTCTCACAGATTGCCACTCATATATAAAGATAAATATGACCACATACTTATCTGGGAGCAAGTAGTCCAGATGAATTGGATATATCAGTCAAATCATCTTAATCTGTATTCTGGGAAGAATGGATAGGGATGGTGGTGATTGTGCAAAAAAAAGAGTCATTCTTTTGGAATGACTCTTGATTTTAAGAAGTGGTGCCACCAGGAATCGAACCGGGGACACAAGGATTTTCAGTCCTTTGCTCTACCATCTGAGCTATGGCACCATGCTGTTTCTTAATTGCGAGTGCAAAGGTACTAATAATTTTCCAACCCTCCAAACTTTTCCGCAACTTTTTTGTTTATAATAATAAATTTATTGTGTTTCGGTAGTGCTAAACATAAATTTATGAGTTTTTCTCGTGATATGTTCGTATGATTCTACGTTTAACAACGAAAAAAGGTCTGTTTCCACAGAGCGGAAACAGACCTTAATTATTTAGTCTTTATCTTTGTCTGAAAGATTAGAGCTGAGGACCAGCAGCAACAAGAGCCTTACCAGCCTCGTTGTTGGTGTACTTAGCGAAGTTCTTGATGAAGCGAGCAGCGAGGTCCTTAGCCTTCTCCTCCCACTGAGAAGCCTCAGCGTAAGTGTCGCGCGGATCAAGAATCTCAGTAGCTACACCAGGAAGTTCTGTCGGAACCTTGAAGTCGAACATCGGGATCTGCTTTGTAGGAGCCTTGTCGATGTCACCGCTCAAGATAGCGTCGATGATACCACGTGTGTCGCGGATAGAGATACGCTTGCCAGTACCGTTCCAACCAGTGTTAACGAGGTAAGCCTTAGCGTTGTTCTTCTCCATCTTCTTAACGAGCTCCTGAGCATACTTTGTCGGGTGCAACTCGAGGAAAGCCTGGCCGAAGCAAGCTGAGAATGTAGGAGTCGGCTCTGTGATGCCACGCTCTGTACCTGCCAACTTAGCTGTAAAGCCTGAGAGGAAGTAGTACTGAGTCTGCTCCGGAGTCAGGATAGAAACTGGAGGCAGTACACCGAATGCGTCAGCTGAGAGGAAGATAACCTGCTTAGCAGCTGGTGCAGAAGAACCCGGCTGGATGTTGTTGATGTGGAAGATCGGGTAAGAAACACGTGTGTTCTCTGTAACGCTCTTGTCAGCGAAGTCGATCTTGCCATTAGCGTCAACAGTTACGTTCTCGAGGAGAGCGTCGCGACGGATAGCGTTGTAGATATCGGGCTCAGACTCCTTGTCGAGGTTGATAACCTTAGCGTAGCAGCCACCCTCGAAGTTGAAGACGCCGTTGTCGTCCCATCCGTGCTCGTCGTCACCGATGAGGAGACGCTTCGGGTCGGTAGAAAGAGTGGTCTTACCTGTACCAGAGAGACCGAAGAAGATAGCTGTGTTCTCACCGTTCTTGTCGCAGTTGGCTGAGCAGTGCATAGAAGCGATGCCCTTGAGCGGGAGGAAGTAGTTCATCATTGAGAACATACCCTTCTTCATCTCACCACCGTACCATGTGTTGATGATAACCTGCTCCTTAGAAGTTACGTTGAAAGCAACGCAAGTCTCTGAGTGCAGACCGAGCTCCTTGTAGTTCTCTACCTTAGCCTTAGATGCGTTGTAAACAACGAAGTTAGGCTCGAAAGACTCAAGCTCCTCAGCTGTAGGACGGATGAACATGTTTGTTACGAAGTGAGCCTGCCAAGCAACCTCAACGATGAAACGAACAGCCATACGTGTATCCTTGTTAGCTCCGCAGAAACCGTC
>CAKPZC010000034.1 GCA_934203355.1 uncultured Prevotella sp.
GATTGAAGTTATATCATTTTCCCTTCGGCAGCATTATCCGCATCAGGTTCTATGGGTATAATCTCAGCCGAAGACATTCGGCACCCCGTGATAGTTCTCTTAGAATGCAAAGTAACAAAGAATATTTCAGCCCTGCAAATATTTTAATATAAAATAATAGATTGATGGGTGTCGGGTTTATTACTACAGATTTGTAATTTTGCTTGCAGTCAAATATGCGCATTAAAAAAAACGTTACAGACAGTCTCCAGAAACATTGGTTTCAGAAATCTGTTTGTAACGTTTTTTTTGTCTTGTCTTATGTTTGTCTTGTTATATTGAGCGCAAGAACATTACTACAGCGTCGCGGTCGCTCTTGCTCAAGTTATAGAACTTCAGAGCCGCGTTATATGCGTGTGAGTTCTTTGAATAAGCATGCCACATGATGGCTTCCACCTCGTTGCGTGCTCGGCAGTCGTGCATACGCTCCGTGCCCGAACCATTGACGCTTGCAAGACCACGTCCCCACAGTGGGGTTGTGCGACACCATGACCCATGTATGTCGTTGATCATGTAGAGCTTGTGCTGCATCATGTCGGAGTATGGGTAGATGGTTTGGTTGGCATAGCGTGGCAGCTTCTTGTCGGCAATCATGTTTGGAGTCCAGTAATTGTCAGAACCTGTCTTCCATGACGGACGATGGCAGTTGGCGCAACCAATCTCATTGAATACCTTCTTGCCCTGCTGTACGCGAGCGTCGTTGAGGTTACGTGCACGTGGAATAGCCAAACCACGATGCCATACCATAAACTCATAGAATTTTTCTGCCGACATCTCGGGTTCGAAGTTGTGCCATTCGTTGTCGAACTGGTTGGTGCTTGGCGAAAGCAGGTTTTTCACCTTGTTGCTTGTCTCCTCCTCGGTAGTGGCATAGAACGGCGAAGTAGGGTCGTTCATGATTTTTGCAATCACCTCCTTGTCGTCAGCCATTGCTGTTGCCCATGCGTTGGTGGTGTAGAGCTTCGGACGGTCGGGACGTGTCACATTTGTGATGTTCCATATGGCATTGGCTCCAGGTCCATCCTGCAGTGTGGCTCGTGTAAGAGCGTAGGTGAATCGCTTCACCATCTTCTTGCCTTCGCCTCCATCGGCAGTTTTACCAGCACCGATGGTTGCCGTATACCATGCACCGTTGGCAAAGTCGTTGGCATCAGCATCCCAGAAGTTGGGGTTTACGAACTCTTTGACGTCATCCACCTTGGCGATGTTCTTATAGTAGTTGGCTGTAGAGGCATACTGTTTCTTGATGTCGTCCTCGGAGATGGCATCGAGCAGTCCTGTGCCAATCACACCGATTGTCGACTCCAGTCGCACAGCCACAGCCTTGTTGCCCGTGTCATAAGGATTAGGACTTGTGTGGAACGCCTCGCGTGGAATCGTAACTTCGGGATAGATGAGGCTGTATTCTTCACCGTCAGGAAATTTCATTGGCAGACCGCTTTCCATTGCCGTCACCTGATGCCATTGAAGATTCACCATACTCTCGTCAATAGGAGCCTTGAACGGTTCCGACGCCTTAGTTTGTGGCATACCCGTCACCTCTGCCACATATCCACCATCGTTGCTGTTTACACCGTCAGCAGGGTGATAGACTGCAAGCAGATAACCGTTACCGTTGCCATAAGCCGTGACGAATTTGTCCATACGCTTACCATGTCCGTAGTTAGGATGGCAGTCGAGACAAGAGCGGCGAATATAGGCAGGTCCAAGACCACTGAAGCCAGAGGATGCCTCTGTGAACTGGCGTTCGAAGAATTTCTCTCCGGCATTGAAGTCGTCAATAAGTCCTTGTTCACTCACCGCTGGTGCCTCGTCTTCATAACAGCCTGTAGTGACGTTGTCGGTAGTGCCAAGTTCGCCACCGGGATACCATTCCGATTTGTCGAAATTACCCACTGTTTGCCCCACATACTTGCCGTCGGGCACAAGGTCGCCACCGTCGACTACGTCATTATCATCCGAGCAGGCTGTCAGCGACATAGCGAGACACATAGCTGCCGAACCGAATAGATATACATGTTTATTCATAATGCTATATTGAAAACGAATTATTGGTTATTTTTTATTTCTCGTTCTGCTTGTTAATCCAAGAACCTGCCTTATTGAGCTCATCGTCGAGGTTTGACACTGCGTCAATGCAATCCTTTACGCGCTGTGCACCTGGCTCCTCTACAAACGACTTGCCGCTGTTCTTTGCTGTCTCAAGAGCCTGAATGGCTGCTTTAAGAGCAGCGTCGAGATTGCTGTAGCCCGTATAGCCAACCTTCTGCATAAGGCTCATGATTGAGTTGGAAGCAGGAGCTGTGGCGTTGATGTCGCGTGTGCCATAAAGAGAGTTCTTGATGGAGTAGATATTGTCTTGATAGTCGATGAATGAGCGGTGGCTATATGGCGACTCGATATAGTCGCGAGAGTCTTCCTCTGAACCAGAGCCAGTTGCTGTGCGGTAAGCCTGTCCAAGCTTTTGGTCGGCAACCTCGGCACAGATATTGGAGCAACCACCTACGAAAATCTGGCTGATAGTGCCCACCCAAGTGCTATAACCTGTTGTTGACGATGGAGTGAGAAGGAATGTGCCATAGGACATGCCGCTCTCGTTTGCCATGCCAGCGTAGCGAAGGTTGGTTGTCACGTAGCTTGCTTCGCCCTTGATGAGGGCTTTGGTCTCGGTGCTTGCCTCTTCGCCCATCCATGAGTATTCAAGTACAGCGGTGATGTTGCGCACGTCGCCAGCTACAGCCTGAAGGAAAGCCAGCTCGTCGATGCCTTTTACTGATGTCATGCCTTCTTCGGTGTCGTTGCCACTAAGGTCTTTGACGGTGCGGTTGGCACCGTTGCGGAAGAGCACAAACTCCATACCGTGGAATCCAAGTACCGACTGGAATTTTGTATTGTTTTCTGAAACAAACTTTGCAGGGTCGCTACTTTTGAAGCCAGCTATGAGGGTTGGATTATTGAGTGCCTTTACCAGTTCGTCGTGGTCAAGAGGCCATGAGTCGATGTGTGGGTCGAGGTCGTTGTTGGAAGCTGAACCATAGAGGAATGCTTCGCTTCGCTCCCACTGGCAACGTGTGTCCTTGAAAGCCTCGCAGGCAGCGTCGATGTCGGCCTGTGACATAGTGCCGTTTGATGCGGCTGTATACAGAGCCTGAGCCTTGGCATATAGCACACGTGCGTTAGAGGCAAGGTCCTTGTATGTTGGGTATACAACATTGTCAACATAGGACTGTGTCACTGTCTGCATTTCGCTTTTTGAGATAGTTACAGTTTCGTTGTTTACGGGGTCGTCGTTGTCACTGCAAGAAGTGAAACCTAATGAAATGGCACCCATAAGAAACGCCATGGCATACTTTTGAATCTTTTTCATTGTTTGCTATTAATTATTAATGGTGATGATATTATTATTAATGTGGAGTGGGGTGCTGAACTATTGCTCGCTTTTCTTAAATATTATAGGAACTGTCCCTGGTAAGCCACACCGATATTGACAGCTGGCTCGTCGTTGTATTGCGATTTGAATTTGCGGTAGTTGTATTCTGCTTTTACGCAAATCTGCGGCATTGGGTAATAGTTGATGCCGCCTGCAAATATCTTCTTGGATGTATAGTCCTTTGAACCACCGATACATGAGTTGTAGTACTCTACATGTCCGAAGACGTAAAGTTTCTGGCGGTCGGCGCGCAGCTTGGCAATTTGTGAGAAAATGTCGTAACCTATTTCAATGCTTGTGGCTATGGCATGTGATCCAAATACCTGATTGGTCTGGTATGGTTTCACATACTGGGTGTTAGGTTTTCGCATGGCACTAATTTCCTTGGCGTTGCTCACATAGCCATAGTCAATATTTCCGCGAGCCACCCAGTTGTGGGCATTGTATGTGAAGTCGAACGCACCAACATACACATTGCCTTTTATCTTCTTGTAGTCGCCTTTCTCCATGTCGTGGGGCACAGAGTTGTGCATTGATTGTCCGTAGTAGCCACTAAGGCCGAAACGAAGACCGGGAATTGTGTAGTTGTCGACGCGTGCAGAGAATCCATACTTGTTGGCAGTTTCAAACTCAAACGGTTTAGTGGTGCCGGGGGCAATCCATCCGTCGCGGCTGAACTGCCAGGCATCAAGACCAGCAACCATCTGCAACTCGTAGCGGAAATCGCCTGCATGTCCCCAAAACGACACTCCAGTCTGATGCCATGTGCATGGGAGGATGGTATTCTCTCCTTCTGGACGATAGACGGTGAAGAAATTCAATGGCTCGTGATAGGCATTGGTCAAGCCTACTGGCACAACTATATGACCAGCACGAATATTGGCAAAACGTCCGAACGACTTCTGAATCCAAAACTGCTCAAGCTCCACTTCGCCACCGCGCTCTTGCTCCTGTTCAAACTCGATGCTTTCCTCTGCCTCGTATTCTATAGCAGAACCGGTGCCACCATGCTCAAACTCAATCTCGGTGCCGAGAGTCCATCCCTTACCGAAGTCGTAGCCAAGATAAATCACGGCATGAGGAATGTCGAAGCGTCCGTGGCTTGGGTCGTTCTTGTGAAGACCTGCTGAACTGTAGCGGTTGCCAGAGTCGCTGTAGAAATTGCGGCTGAGTGCCACTTCGCCATATCCGCCCACACTGAGACGGTTGCCATTGGAGTGCTGCATTACGCTGTCGGCAGCTACTGTTTGAGCCAGTGAGGCAAGCGGAGCGCACATAGCGGCTGCGCAAGCCATGGATACAATAGTCGATTTGTTCATGTTTTTTAATTATTTTTTACGACTGCAAAGGTATTGCGAATCTGAAAACATGGCAATACTCACTATTTGGTAAATGTTAAACTGTCGAATTATTCACTATATTTAGGTATTTTTGCTTATTTATAAAGTATTACGGAGTCAAAATACCTATATATGGTGATTGGTGGTCTCGTTTTTTTTTTGTTACTTTGCAGTTGTTATATAAATAAGGTGTCACTTATGTATAATGATAATTAGGTAAAAGATTAAGAAAATAAGTATAAGCATACAAGACGATGAAAAATCAGAAAATGTATGAGCCGGATGACAAGATGATTTCTCTCATCCGCGACAACTACAATTTGCTGCAGAGTTTGGGCAGTTTTGGCATAAGTCTCGGTTTTGGCGATAAGACCGTTAGTCAGGTGTGCGAGGAGCAGCATGTCGACACTTACACATTCCTCGCTGTGGTGAACTTCACCATAAATGGCTATCGCGACTTCGATGATGCCGCACGGCTCTCCATGCCGACTCTGCTTCAATATCTCAAGGCGAGCCATGAGTATTTCCTCGGTTTTCAATTGCCGTTCATACGCAAAGAATTGGTCGAGGCTCTTGATGAACGCGATAATTTGGCGCGTCTCATACTTAAACTCTACGATGAGTATGCCCGTTCCGTCACAACCCACATGAGATATGAGGAAAATAATGTGTATCCATATGTCGAGGCGTTGCTCCAGGGAAAACCCGTAGGCGACTTCGAGATAGACATGTACTCCAAGCATCATGGACAGGAGAGCAACAAACTGCGCGAGCTGAAGAGCATCATAATAAAATATCTGCCAAGCGACGGGTTGCACAACAACCAACTGTCGGCAACGCTCTATGATATATATAATAATGAGGAATGGCTCTCGTTGCATGCCGAAGTGGAGGACCAGATATTCATACCCGCAGTGAGACGACTGGAGCAAAAGTCAAGACAGAGCGACGTGACTGCCAAGATATCCAATATGATAAGCAAGAATGTGGATGGTTCCGAAGCTCTTGGCGAGCGTGAGAAGGATGTGATAGTGGCTCTTGTTCAGGGCATGACCAACAAGGAAATCGCCGACCATCTGTGTATTTCGGTCAACACGGTTATCACTCACCGACGTAACATCGCACGTAAGTTACAGATTCACAGTCCGGCAGGGCTCACCATTTATGCAATAGTTAATAACCTTGTCGATATATCTTCTGTGAAGTTGTAAATCATCAGGATTTTAACAAGATTTAAGGCGGAAAATTTTTCCGCTTTTTTTATGCTAT
The DNA here is from genome assembly GCA_934203355.1 of uncultured Prevotella sp. Lineage (GTDB taxonomy): Bacteria > Bacteroidota > Bacteroidia > Bacteroidales > Bacteroidaceae > Prevotella. The sequence continues at coordinate 6,079 of CAKPZC010000034.1, forward strand.
AACCATAGCGCAAGTCGTTTTTTTATATTATCTTTGCAAGCGATTTCGAGAGTGAATCGAGAAAACTTTTTCTGATGAAGTTTTCCAAAAGTTTTCCAAAACGGAAAACTTTTTGCATTTTCGGAATTCAAAAGTTGTCAAAAATATATCACTAAATATAATGAAAGATTTTATAATAACTAAACGCGATGGGTCGCAAGACCGGTTCTCTTTAGACAAGATAATGAATGCTGTAATCAAGGGCTTTCAATCAGTAAATGAAGAGGTTAATCTTAACGCTATCTCAAAGATACTCAGTCACTTGAATATCTGTGAGGGTATCACTGTGGAGGATATTCAGAACCAGGTGGAAGAGGCCCTTATGCGCGAAGGTTTCTATAAGGTTGCAAAGTCGTTCATGCTCTATCGTCAGCGTCATAATGAAGACCGCGAGACTATGGATAAGTTGAAATTTTTGACAGACTACTGCAAAGCTGCCAACGCGGCAAGTGGTTCAAAGTATGACGCAAATGCCAATGTTGAGCACAAGAACATTGCCACTCTTATCGGCGAACTTCCAAAGTCGAGCTTCATACGTCTGAACCGCCGTATGCTCACCGACCGCATTAAGAAAATGTATGGCAAGGAGCTTGCCGATGAATACATCGAAAAGCTCAACAACCATTTCATTTATAAGAACGACGAGACATCACTTGCCAACTATTGTGCCTCAATCACAATGTATCCATGGCTCATCAATGGCACTGGTCCTATTGGTGGCAACTCAACAGCACCAACCAATCTCAAGTCGTTCTGTGGAGGCTTTGTCAATATGGTGTTCATGGTGTCGAGCATGTTGAGTGGAGCTTGCGCCACACCAGAGTTCTTGATGTACCTGAACTACTTTATCGGCAAGGAATACGGAATTGACTACTGGAAGGAAGCTGACAAAGTGGTAGACCTTTCGAAAAAGCAGCGCACAATTGATAAGATGATAACCGACTGCTTTGAGCAGATTGTATATTCTATCAACCAACCAACTGGTGCACGCAACTATCAGGCCGTGTTCTGGAATATTGCCTACTACGACAAACCGTACTTTGAGAGTCTCTTTGGCGAATTTGTATTCCCCGACGGCAGTAAGCCCGACTGGAACGGACTGTCATGGCTCCAGAAGCGATTTATGAAGTGGTTCAACAAGGAGCGCACAAAGACAGTGCTCACTTTCCCAGTTGAGACTATGGCACTTTTGAGCAAAGACGGCGACGTTATCGACCAGGAGTGGGGCGACTTCACTGCCGAGATGTACTCCGAGGGACATTCGTTCTTTACATATATGAGCGACAACGCCGACTCGCTGAGTTCTTGCTGTCGTCTGCGCAACGAGATTCAGGACAATGGCTTCAGCTATACTCTCGGTGCGGGTGGCGTGTCGACAGGCTCTAAGAGTGTGCTCACAATCAACCTCAATCGTTGCATACAGTATGCCGTGAAGAACAATATGGAATACACTGAGTTCCTCGCTCATGTCATCGACCTCTGCCACAAGGTACAGACTGCATACAACGAGAACCTTAAAGACTTGCAAAGCCAGGGCATGTTGCCACTCTTTGATGCTGGCTATATCAACATGGGCAGACAGTATCTCACTATCGGCGTGAACGGTCTTGTTGAGGCTGCCGAGTTTATGGGACTGACTATAAACGACAATCCTGACTATCTGCACTTTGTGCAGACTGTACTCGGACTTGTGGAGAAGTACAATAAAATGTATCGCACAAAGGAACTTATGTTCAATTGCGAGATGATTCCAGCCGAGAATGTGGGTGTAAAGCATGCAAAATGGGATCGTGAGGACGGCTATTTCGTGCCGCGCGACTGCTACAACAGCTATTTCTATGTAGTGGAGGACGACTCGCTTAACATCGTCGACAAGTTCAAACTCCATGGTGCACCTTACATCGAACATCTCACCGGAGGCTCGGCTCTGCACATGAATCTTGAGGAGCATCTCTCTAAACCTCAATACCGACAGTTGCTGCGTGTGGCTGCAAAAGAGGGATGCAACTACTTCACGTTTAACATTCCAAACACTATCTGCAACGACTGTGGACACATCGACAAACGCTATCTGAAGAAGTGCCCACACTGCGGAAGCGAGAATGTGGACTATATGACTCGTATCATTGGATACCTTAAGCGTGTGAGCAACTTCTCGCAGGCTCGTCAGGAAGAGGCTAAGCGCCGCTATTATGCCGAGGTGGATAAGTCGTTGAAAGACTAATAGTCCGCAACAAAGCCAATAATACTTCGCAACAAAGCCAATATTAGGAGGGTTGGCATTCGTGCCACACCCTCCATAAATATAAAACATCCCCAATATCTTAATCAATCCAACTATGCTCAACTATCTCAACACAGGAATCGTGTTTCAGGAAATTCCCGACGAGGTGACATTATCAATCAACATCACAGGTTGTCCGTGTCGCTGTCCTGGATGCCACAGTCAGTATTTATGGGAGAACATCGGCAAGCCGCTCACTCCCATGGTGCTCGACCAGTTTATGAAGCTGTATGGCGGCGACATCACTTGCATCTGCTTCATGGGTGGCGATGCCGATCCTAAGTATGTCAGTCAGCTTGCACAGTATCTCCACCGTGAGCACGAGGGGCTGAAAGTGGCGTGGTATAGCGGACGCCAGCAGTTTCCAAAGTCGATACGCAAGCGCGACTTCGACTACATAAAGCTTGGTCCGTATATCGAGCACCTTGGTTGCCTTAAGGAGCGCACTACCAATCAGCGTCTCTACAAGCGTGCTGTAGGTGATGATTTTATGGATATAACGTCGCGCTTCTGGAAAAAATAAATATCTGTTGGCTCTTTCCCAATTGCCGACATATATAAGTAAAGACATAAATGGATAAAAAAACAAATCCACGTATCGCAATAGTCGACCCCAATACACTCGCTGTATTGGGGTTGACTCATTTATTGGAATCGGTGATGCCGATAATAGGTATTGACTCGTTTGCGACGTTTGCCGAATTGGAGGCAAACCATCCTGAACGCTATTTCCACTATTTTGTAGATATGAGAGTGGTATTGGCACATATGGCGTTCTTCAAGAATATGCGCCACAAGACCATTGTGCTTGCAAGTTCTGTGTCGGATGGTGCGTCGCAGCTTGGAGCTTTCCATACAATTTGTGTCAATCAGCCCGAGAAGCAACTTCTGCGCTCGCTTCTTCAGCTTGAGCAACATGCCCATGCCCATGGGCGCAATCTGCCTTCAATGTCGCCTTCAATGCCGTTGGCTAATGCTTCTACATTGTCGCCACGCGAGATAGAGGTGCTTTCGCTTGTAGTGAAGGGATATATAAACAAAGAAATCGCCGACAAGCTATGTCTTAGCTTGCCGACGATAGTGTCGCATCGTAAGAATCTTATGTCAAAGCTTGGAGTGCGTAGCGTCTCAGCTCTTACGATTTATGCCGTTATGAATGGTTATGTCGACGTGAACGACATATAGTCGACATAACCCTAATTTTAAATCACAGGTGCCAAAAAGTGGGCAAACCATCCCACAAACCGCTTCCATGGAGAGCGGAACTTCTTCCAACGCTCGGGTGTCAGTTTGAAGCTGCGGCTTTTGTCGTGGTCGAACATTCGTGATAGCTCGGCTGTGGTGCCTTTGTCGATGATGACGGCATTTTCCTCGTAGTCGAATCGCAGGCTACGCGAATTGAGATTGGAGCTACCCACTGTGCAGAACTGTCCGTCGACCATTATTATTTTGGTGTGGTGAAATCCTGGTTCGTATATGTAAATGTCGGCACCGTGCTTCATGAGTTTGTGCACGTTGTAGAACACACAGTCGGGAGTGAGTGGTATGTCGCTGTGTGCCGACACCATAATCTCCACCTTCACGCCGCGCTTGATAGCTCGTTTTAGTGTGCGTTTCAGTTTTGGCGTAAGCGTCAGGTATGGATTCACTAACTTTATGCTGTCCTTTGCGTCGTTTATCGCGTTCGTGTAGAATGTGCGTATTATGCGGTTCGACGTGTGCGGCTCGCGGTTTATTATACCCACCATTTTGTGGCCTGTTGTTTGGCAGGTGTCGGGTTTTAGACCCTCAAAATAGTTTCCTCCACATTCTTTGCGATAATATTTTTCGCCATGAATGTTTTGTTTTGCAGTCTTGTTCCATATTCTTAGGAAGATGTCTTGCAGTGTATTCACCTCATCGCCTTCGATGCGGCAGTGCATGTCGCGCCATTCGCCCACTTGCTTGGTTCCGTTTATATAATAGTCGGCAACGTTCATGCCGCCAGTATAGGCTATCTGTCCGTCGATGACGACAATTTTGCGGTGGTCGCGGTGGAATACGTGGTTAATCCATGGGAAACGAACTGGGTCGAACTCGAAGATTTCTATACCTCGCGAGCGAATGTCCTTTAGGTGGCGTTTGCGTAGTGGCTGGTTGTTGGAGTCGTTGCCGAATCCGTCGAATAGAGCGCGCACCTCAACTCCTTCTTTAGCCTTCTCGGCAAGAATGTCAAACAGCAGCGACGCTATAGAGTCGTTGCGGAAGTTGAAGTATTCAAGGTGCACACTGCTCCGTGCCTGTCGTATGGCACGGAACATGTCGTCGAATTTTTCCTGTCCGCTCATCAATAGCGTCACACTGTTGTTGTGGGAGAATTTCACGCCTTCGCGGCGCAGATGTCCCACTATTAGTGAGTCGCTCGTTTGGGCCGACGCTTCTGCCCAAAATGCGAGACAGGCAATAATGGATATTATAAATGTTTTGAGTCTCATCTATTTTTTTCTTATTTTATCCTGAATAGTCTCTTGTTCTATTCTTTGTGCTATACCATGCAGCGGTAGTGGTCGACAATGCCGAGCAGGTGTTTTTCCTCGTCTACAACAAGAACAGAATGAATCTTGTATTTGTTCATTATCTTTTGAATCTCGCTGATTTTGGTGTTAGGTGCCACCATCTTTGGAGTGCAAGTCATAATGTCGCTCACTGGGCGGTCGAAGAAGTGCTCGCGCCATTTCTCCATAGCTCGGCGCAGGTCGCCGTCGGTGATAAGTCCTATCACCTTGTTGTCCTCTATAGCCACACCCATTCCGAGTTTGCCCTTGCTCACAAGCAGGATTGCGTCGCCGAGCTTCATGTCCTTGCTTATAATAGGCATCTCGTCGCTCTTCATCACGTCGGCTGCTGTGGTGAGTAGACGTTTGCCAAGTGAGCCTCCAGGGTGGAACTGTGCAAAGTCGCGTGGTTTGAAGTCGCGCACTTGCATCAAGGCTACAGCCAGAGCATCGCCCATGGTGAGCGTCGCCGTTGTGCTGCTTGTTGGTGCGAGGTTCAATGGGCAAGCCTCTTTAGTCACACCCACGTTGATGTGTGCAGTCGAGTATTTTGCGAGTAGCGAGTTGGGGTTTCCACTCATGGCAATGATTGGAATCTGCATATGCAACACCATAGGTATGAATCTCAACAACTCGTCGGTTTGTCCCGAGTTGCTTATTGCGAGCACAACATCGTCCTTGGTCATCACGCCGAGGTCGCCATGATATACGTCGAGAGGGTTGATGAAGAACGACGGTGTGCCTGTGCTTGAGAGTGTTGCGGCTATTTTGGCGCCTATATGTCCGCTTTTTCCAACGCCAGTCACGATTATTTTGCCATGGCAGTTGTACATTAGTTCTACCGACTTCTCGAAATTGTCGTCGAGTCGCGGAATTAGGTCGATTAATGCCTGTGCTTCGTCTTTTATGCACCTTACGGCATATTCCTTGACGTGTTTAAGGCGTTCGGAAGCTATATCATTCATTTTATTGGTGGATTCTGTTTCTATTTTAAAAGTTTTGCTATAAGCTCTTCAAGATTGTCAATTTGGAGCATGTTTGGTCCGTCGCTGAGTGCATTGTCGGGGTCGGGATGCACTTCGAAGAAGTAGCCGTTGGCTCCGAAAGCCTTTGCTGCCAATGCCATTGATGGCACAAAGCGTCGGTCGCCCGAGGTCTTGCCGCCTCCGGCACCTGGGCGTTGCACACAGTGTGTGCAGTCCATCACTACTCGTGGCGTTATGTCGAGCATGTCGGAGATGTTGCGGAAGTCTACTACGAGGTTGTTGTAGCCGAACATGTTGCCACGTTCTGTTAGCCACACTTCCTTTGCGCCTGCTTCAAGAGCTTTCTCAACAGGATATTTCATGTCGTTGCCGCTCAAGAACTGTGCCTTTTTTATGTTTACAGTTTTGCCTGTTTTGGCTGCTGCTACAAGAAGGTCGGTCTGTCGACACAGGAATGCTGGTATCTGTATCACGTCGCACACTTCGCCTGTGGGAGCTGCCTGATAGCTCTCATGTATGTCGGTGAGTATGCGCAGTCCGTACTTTGACTTTATGTCGGCGAGCATTTGTAGCCCCTTCTCAAGTCCTGGACCGCGGAACGAGTGAATTGATGTACGGTTGGCCTTGTCGAACGAGGCTTTGAATATTATATCAGTGCCGAGCTTGGTGTTGATGCTTACAAGTTTCTCGGCAACAGTGTTTAGCAGGTCTTGCGATTCGATGACGCATGGCCCGGCAATGAATACTGGCTGCATAAGTTGTAATGTTTTTTTTATATTTACAAAGGTAGTAATAAATTTCTTCTTTGTGTGCTATTGTTCTCCAAAAATTCACTAATTAGGAATTTATGGACACTTGACACATTGAAAACCAGAGGATATTGCCCATCTTACCCATGCTCGGTAGGTAATGTTGGCATTGTCTGTAGACAACAAAAAAAGGCGGGGTACATCACTGCAGCCCGCCTTAGGATAATTAGAGAGTTATAAAAAATTAAGTTCTTTACTTTTTGAAAAGCGAAACTTCATTTTCCTGCTCAAGTTTGTTTATTCAGCCTTTTGCAGCTGCTCGATAATATTCATGCCTTCGTCAACGGCCTTCATGTTGAGAGGTATAAGGTCGTGGTGACGTTCGGGCAGAGTCTTGAACAGGGCCTTGTTGAGTCCCTCGGTGCTGACGATTGGACAAACCTTGAGAAGTCCGCCGAGTACAATCATGTTGAACACCTTAGAGTTCTTCAGTTCGGCAGCCTTGTCCATTGCGTTGATACGGTAGACATTGATGTCCTTGCGTGTCGGTGGATTGATGATGCCGAAACCGTCGTAGATGAGTATACCGCCTGATTTGATTTTTGGCTCGAACTTGTCGAGCGACGGCTGGTTAAGCACGATAGCCACGTCGTAGTGGCTGAGGATTGGCGATGAAATGCGGTCTTCGCTCACGATAACAGTAACGTTGGCTGTTCCACCACGCTGCTCTGGTCCGTAAGCCGGCATCCATGTCACCTCTTTATCTTCCATAAGTCCGGAGTAGGCAAGAATCTTGCCCATGGAGAGTACACCCTGTCCTCCGAAGCCTGCTATAATGATTTCTGCTTTCATAGGTTTGTCGTGTCTTTTAAGTCACCTTTGGGGTACTGTTTGAACATGTTTTCTTCCATCCACTTGTTTGCTTTCACTGGCGACATCTTCCAGCCGCTGTTGCATGTGGCAACAATCTCCACAAGCGACGAGCCCTTGCCTTCCATAGATGCTGTGAATGCCTTCTTGATAGCAGCCTTTGCCTTGCGTATAGAGGCTACATTCTCCACGCTCTGGCGTGTCACGAAGCATGTGCCTGGCAGCTTCACTGCAATCTCGGCGAGATTGAGCGGCCATCCGTGCAATTTCGGGTCGCGACCATAAGGACATGTTGAGGTCTTCTGTCCGATGAGGGTAGTAGGAGCCATCTGTCCGCCAGTCATACCATATATGGCATTGTTGATGAAGATGAGAGTGATGTTCTCGCCACGGTTGAGTGCATGGATGCTCTCTGCAGTGCCGATGCAAGCCATGTCGCCGTCGCCCTGATAAGTGAACACCAGACGGTCGGGCCACAAGCGCTTGATGGCTGTAGCACATGCGGGAGCGCGTCCGTGAGCAGCTTCCGCCCAGTCGATGTCGATATAATTATATGCAAACACGGCGCATCCAACAGGACTAACGCCCACAGCCTTTTCCTGCATGCCCATTTCCTCGATTACCTCTGCCACGAGTTTGTGAACCATACCGTGTGAGCAACCTGCACAATAGTGCATGTGGGCATCGTTGAGAAGATCCGGCTTCTTGTATACCAGATTCTCGGGTGATATTATATCGTTCATACCAGTTTCTCCTTTAATACATTAACCATTTCCTCAGGCTCGGGCACAATACCACCCAGACGTCCGTAGTGTTCTACAGGTACGCTGCCGTTAACGGCGAGTCTCACGTCGTCCACCATCTGTCCGGCGTTAATCTCTGCAACAAGAATTCCCTTGACGTTCTTAGCTGCGGCTGCAATCTCGTTAGTCGGGAACGGCCACAATGTGATAGGACGCAACAGACCTACCTTAATGCCCTGTTTGCGTGCCATCTCGATGGCTTTCTCGGCAATACGTGCGGCACTACCGAAGGCTACAATCATGTAGTCGGCATCTTCCATGTCGCATGTTTCGTAGCGCACTTCATTCTCACGAATCTTCTTATATTTTTCCTGGAGTTTGTTGTTGCGCACCTCCATGATTTCTGGCTTCAGTTCAAGCGATGTGATAACATTGCGTTTGCGTCCACCTGCACAACCTGTTATTGCCCAAGGACACTCCTTGATAATTTCCTCTTCCGTGCGGCGCGGCTTCATAGGAGGAAGCACCACTTTCTCCATCATCTGTCCGATGACACCGTCGCTCAGAATCATTGCCGGCATACGGTATTTGAAAGCGAGTTCAAACGAAAGGTCGACGAAGTCGGCCATTTCCTGCACTGAGTTAGGAGCGAGCACGATAACGTAGTAGTCGCCGTTACCGCCTCCGCGTGTTGCCTGGAAGTAGTCGCTCTGTGATGGCTGGATAGTTCCCAGTCCAGGACCGCCACGCTGAACGTTTACGATGAGTCCCGGTACCTCGGCACCTGCCATATAGCTTATGCCTTCCTGCATGAGCGATACGCCCGGACTTGATGACGAAGTCATTACTTTCTTGCCGGCTCCGCCACCGCCGTAAACCATGTTGATAGAGGCCACCTCACTTTCTGCCTGAACTACTACCATGCCAGTGGTCTCCCACGGCTTGAGTTCGGCGAGAGTTTCGATAATCTCTGTTTGTGGAGTGATAGGATATCCAAAGTATCCGTCTACACCACAGCGAATGGCAGCGTGCGCCAGCGCCTCGTTGCCCTTCATAAGTTTAATTTCTTGTTCTGCCATAGTGATTATTCCTCCATTTTTTTTCTGTAAACCGTGATACATCCGTCAGGACATACGATTCCGCACGATGCGCAACCGATGCAGTCATCAGGATGCACCGCTTCTGCATAGCGATAGCCGTGTACGTTTACCGCTTTTTCTGCTAAGGCGATTACGTCTTTGGGGCAAGCCACCACACACAGGGAGCAACCCTTGCAGCGGTCGGTGTTGACCACAATGGCACCTTTAATTTTTCCCATAATGATTGTATTTAGAAATAAGGATTTTTAAATTCACGTGTATTATAAGGCATACAACTTCCCTAAGGTTTGTTGTTTAGGTTTCAGGGGTTGTACATGTCTTTGCAGCGATAGGCGAGGATGTCGTCGAGCATCCTCTTTGCCTCCGTTGCTGGCGAGTTTGGGTCGAGAGCTATCGCTTCCATATAGTTGTCGATAGCTTTCTTCCAGTCGCCCTTGCGTCTATACTCGTTGCCGAGTTTATAGTATTCGTCTGCGGTCATTTGTAATATTCTTTCTTGCCGGCTGCCAGCGTATTCTTCATAAGCGAGCAGATGGTCATAGGTCCTACGCCGCCTGGCACAGGTGTGATAAATGAGCATTTAGGTGCCACCTCGTCAAACTTCACGTCGCCGTTCAGTCGGAATCCGCTCTTGCGTGTGGCGTCGGCCACTCTTGTTGTGCCCACGTCAATCACCACGGCTCCTTCCTTCACCATGTCGGCTGTTACAAAGTTGGGTTTGCCTATAGCTGCTATTATTATGTCGGCGTCGAGACATTCCTTTTTGATGTCCTTGGTGTGCGAGTGACACACGGTGACAGTAGAGTCGCCATATTGCTTCTGCATCATCAGCTGAGCCATTGGCTTGCCCACGATGTTGCTACGTCCGAGCACCACGCATTTTTTGCCAGATGTCTCGATGTTGTAGCGTTGCAGCAGTGTGACGATGCCCAGCGGTGTGGCTGAGATAAAGCATGGCAGTCCTATAGCCATGCGTCCGACGTTTATCGGGTGGAAGCCGTCGACATCCTTTCGGTAGTCGATGGCCTCTATAATCTTTTGCTCGTCGATGTGGCGTGGAAGCGGCAACTGCACGATGAATCCGTCAACGTCGTCATCGTGGTTGAGCTTGTCGACGCAGGCGAGCAGTTCGGCTTCTGTCACATTCTCCTCATATCGGATTAGTGTCGACTTGAATCCGCACTTTTCACATGCTATCACCTTGTTCTTGACATAGGTCTCCGACCCTCCGTCGTGCCCAACGAGCACTGCGGCGAGATGTGGCTGTTTGCCACCTGCCTCAATTATAGCCTTCACCTCTTCGGCTATTTCTGCCTTTATGGCTTCGGCTGTCGCTTTTCCGTCAATCAGTTGCATTTCTATATTAATATTTATCAGAGTTATAAATCCTCACACATTTGTTTGGGGTGCCTGTTGCTGTTGATTTTGGATTCTTTCCCCTTAGTTTTACTATTCGCTTAGAATTTTGGCATTCCTGGCATACCCTTCATCTTGCCCATCATTCCAGCCATCTTTGCCATGTTGGTGCCAGTCACAAGCTTCATCATCTTGCGTGTCTGGTCGAACTGCTTGATGAGTCGGTTCACTTCCTGGATGTTGGTGCCGCTACCTTTGGCTATGCGCATACGGCGGCTCTGGTTTAGAATCTCGGGATTTGTACGTTCTTTCGGGGTCATACTCTTGATGATGGCCTCGATGCCCTTGAATGCGTTGTCGTCAATGTCTACATCCTTGATGGCCTTGCCTACGCCAGGAATCATGGCAGCGAGATCCTTCAGGTTGCCCATTTTCTTTATCTGTTCAATCTGTCCTAGGAAGTCGTTGAAGTCGAACTTGTTCTTCTGAATCTTCTTCTGTAGGCGTCGTGCCTCCTCCTCGTCAAACTGTTCTTGTGCGCGTTCCACGAGGCTGACGATGTCGCCCATTCCGAGAATTCGGTCTGCCATGCGTGATGGGTGGAAGGCGTCGATAGCCTCCATTTTCTCGCCAGTTCCGACAAACTTGATAGGCTTTGTCACTACGGTGCGTATTGATAGAGCTGCACCGCCACGAGTGTCGCCGTCGAGCTTCGTGAGCACTACTCCGTCGAAGTCGAGACGGTCGTTGAATTCCTTAGCTGTGTTCACGGCATCCTGACCTGTCATAGAGTCAACAACAAACAATGTCTCGTCGGGATTGATGGCGTTCTTGAGGTTTGAAATCTCGTTCATCATCTCCTCGTCGACAGCAAGACGTCCGGCGGTGTCGACGATTACTACGTCGTTGCCCTTTGCCTTTGCCTCGCGTATGGCGTTGTTGGCTATTTCTATCACGTTCTTGTTCTCAGGTTCCGAGTAGACTGGTACTCCCACCTGCTCGCCTACCACCTTCAGCTGTTCGATAGCTGCTGGACGGTAAACGTCGCACGCAACGAGAAGCGGCTTCTTGTGCTGTTTGTTCTTGAGCATGTTTGCCAGTTTGCCCGAGAATGTTGTTTTACCCGAGCCCTGAAGTCCGCTCATGAGTATGATTGCAGGTCTTCCGGTAAGGTGAAGTTCGGCAGTCTCGCCTCCCATAAGTTCGGCAAGTTCGTCGTGTACAATTTTCACCATCAACTGGCTTGGCTTCACGGCTGTGAGCACATTCATGCCCATTGCCTTCTTCTTCACGGTGTCGGTGAACGTCTTTGCCACCTTATAGTTTACGTCGGCGTCGAGCAACGCACGTCTTACGTCCTTGAGGGTCTCAGCTACGTTTATTTCGGTAATTTTGCCTTCTCCCTTGAGAATTTTGAAACTGCGTTCCAGTCTGTCGCTTAAGTTTTCGAACATATATGTTTTCTTCTTTTAGTTTTATTTCTTCCTTTGGTTTTATCTCTTTGCTTCTCTATAGTGCAAAAGTAAACAAAATATAATGACAACAGGAAATATTTGGCATGGATTTAATGTATTTTAAATAACTTTTTGCCAAAAATGCTCACATGTATATGGTTTGTGCATTGATTTTAATCCAAGTAAATATAGCTTTGTTCTGTTTTCACTATTTCCTCGTTCACGAGCAGTCGTATTGCTTCTTGCATAGCCTTGGGTGAGCAGTCGATATTGTGCAGTTCTGCCACGTGGTGACGCTCATGGTCAGAGAGCAGTTCTATGATTTTTTCCTCTGCCTCTTTTTCTGCTTTTTCCTTGTCGTCCATGCTTCGTCGGTCGATGCACACGTCGCACTGTTGGCAGTCGTGCGAGTCTTTCTCGCCGAAGTATCTCAGCAGTTGTCGGCTGCGGCACACCATGTCGTTTGTGGCATATCCCACCATAGCCCTTACTCGTCGTTCAAACTGTTCCTTGCGCTCTTCGTATACCGATTTTGGAATAACGATTTCCTCGGCGAGCATGCGGTCGCGTGTGTAAGTCACGAGTGGTGTGGAGCGTTGTGGAATAAAATGTATGATTCGACGGTGGTTCAGGCTTTTCAGTATAAGGTACACCTGCTGTTGGTTTAGTCCTGACAATTGCGCCAATCGGCTCTCGTCGATATAGCGGTAGTCGCTGAACATTCCGCTGTATTCCCTCAGTGCCACGTTGATGAGTGTCTCCTCGTTGGGCGTTGTGCTTTGCAGCTGGTAGAGCTGATCGCGTTCGAGTATGAATCTCATCCGTGTGCGCGAGTCGGGTTCTGCCTCATATTCTATATAGCCAGCTCTGCTAAGTATCTTCAGTGCCGAGTTTACTATTGTAGGGAAATGCTTGAACGTGCGGCAGAATTTGTCTATGTCGAGAGTGAATGTGTGTCCATAGCCGAATCCGGCAGCCACCTGAAAGAAATAAGCCAGATGGTCGTAGATATTGCATATGGTTTCTTTGTCGGGAAACTCCTCGTTGATTCGCTTTTCGAGTTTTGACTTGTCGCTGCTGCTGTAGAGTAGCACAGCATAGGCTTTGTTGCCGTCGCGTCCAGCTCTGCCTGCTTCCTGGAAGTAAGCCTCGATGGAGTTAGGGCAGTCTATGTGTATCACAATTCTCACGTCGGGTTTGTCAATGCCCATTCCGAACGCGTTGGTTGCCACCATCACCCGCTTTTTGTCGTCGTGCCATGCTTTTTGTCTTTCGTCTTTGGTGGCAGGTTCAAGTCCAGCATGGTAGAATGTGGCACTGATATTGTTCTTTTCGAGCAGTTCGCATATTTCCTTTGTTCGTCTGCGGCTTCTCACGTACACTATGGCACATCCCGTCATTGCTTTTAGTATATGTATCAGTTCGCCATCCTTATTGTCGGTCTTGCGCACAACGTAGGCAAGGTTCTTTCGTTCGAAGCTCATGCTGAACACGTTCTTCTCTTTGAACCCCAGTTTTTCCTGTATGTCGTCCACCACTTGTGCTGTGGCTGTGGCTGTGAGTGCGAGTACGGGTGCGTTGGGTTTCAGTTTGCGTATGTCGGCAATGTGCAGGTATGACGGTCGGAAGTCGTATCCCCATTGCGATATGCAGTGGGCTTCGTCGACGGTGATGAAGCTCACTTTGATGCGTTCTATCTTCGACTTGAACAACTCCGAGCCTATGCGTTCGGGCGAAACATACAGCAGTTTAGTGTTGCCAAGTATGCAGTTGTCGAGTGTTTTTACAATCTCCTGTCGCGACATGCCCGAGTATATGGCTGCTGCTATCACTCCTTTGCGTCTCAGGTTGTCCACCTGGTCTTTCATAAGAGCTATCAGCGGTGTCACTACAATGCATACACCCTCCATGGCAAGAGCCGGCACTTGGAACGTGAGCGATTTTCCTCCGCCTGTTGGCATTAGTCCAAGGGTGTCTTTTCCGTTGGCAATACTGTGTATGATGTCTTCCTGGATGCCTCTGAATCCAGGGTAGCCCCATACTTTATGAAGGATTTTGAGGTATTGCTGTTCGTCCATGCGTTTATTGGGTTATGTCAGTCTTCCTCTTCCGTTGGTCTTATGTCTTCGATTTGCAGTTGCACCATGTTGCGTTTGAACACGTTGTCCTCGATGGTATAGGCTATGTCGAAGCTGCGTTTCGACTTGATGTATCTTGCCGATGCGCTTTGTCCGAATGCGATGCCGTTGACCACGTTGCTCGATTTGGAGTCGACCAGTTCCAGCTTGATGTGTTCCTGCTCTCTGCCCACCACCTTGCTTGTGCCGTAGTCGTATACATTCGATGTGCAGAACAGCGGTTTGGGGTTGCACGGTCCGAAGGGTGCAAACCGTTTCAGGTCGTTGTGCAGTTTTTTTGTTATGTCGCGGAAGTCAATCTCTGTGTCGATTTTGAGCATAGCCTCGGTTTGTTCTGGCTGTATGTGCTCGTCGACATATTGCTGGAAGCGTCGGCGGAATTTCTGTATGTCGTTCCATTTCAGTGTGAGTCCGGCTGCATATGTGTGGCCTCCGAAGTTTACGAGCAGGTCGCGGCAACTCTTTATTGCCGAGTAGACGTCGAATCCAGTCACGCTTCGTGCCGATCCAGTTGCGAAGTCGCCGTCGCGTGTTAGCACCACTGTTGGTCGGAAGTATATTTCCGTCAGTCTCGATGCCACGATGCCTATCACTCCCTTTTTCCAGTTTTCGTCGTATAGCACTATCGACGATTGATGGCGTTGGCTTTCCAGTCTCGACACGATATGGTTGGCCTCTTCGGTCATCTGTTTGTCGATGTCTTTACGTTTCTCGTTGTATCGGTCGATGTGTCTCGCTTTTTCGAGTGCCAGCGAAAAGTCTTTCTCCACGAGCAGGTCCACGCTTTCGCGTCCGTTCTCCATTCGTCCCGACGCGTTGATGCGTGGTCCGATTTTGAATACTATGTCGCTCATGGATATGTCTCTGCCTCCGAGTCCACATATGTCGATAATGGCTTTCAGTCCGATGCTCGGGTTTTGGTTGAGTGTCTTCAGTCCGTGGAATGCGAGAATTCTGTTTTCCTCCACCACTGGCACTATATCGGCTGCAATGCTCACGGCGCATAGGTCGAGCAGCGGTATGAGTCGTGCGAATGGAATGCCGTTGTTCTTTGCGAATGCCTGCATCAGTTTGAATCCAACCCCACATCCGCACAGGTGTTTGAACGGATAAGAGTCGTCGGGTCGTTTGGGGTTGAGTATTGCCACAGCAGGCGGCAGTTCGTCGTCGGGCATGTGGTGGTCGCAGATGATGAAGTCTATGCCAAGCGACTTGGCGTAGGCAATTTCCTCGACAGCCTTTATTCCGCAGTCGAGGATAATGATGAGTTTCACTCCCGCTTCCTTGGCATAGTCGATGCCTTTCTTGCTTACTCCGTAGCCTTCGTCATAGCGGTCGGGAATGTAGTATTCGATGTTGGAGTAGAACTGTTGTATGAATTTATACACCAGTGCTACTGCCGTGCATCCGTCGACGTCGTAGTCGCCATACACCAGAATGCGCTCCTTGCGCCCCATGGCGTCGTTCAGTCGGTCGACGGCGAGGTCCATGTCCTTCATGAGGAATGGATTGATGAGGTCTGCCAGCTGCGGGTGGAAGAATCGCTTGGCAGCTGACTCTGTTGTTATGCCGCGTCGTATGAGCAGCCAGGCGAGTATCGGGCTGATATTCAGCTTCGCCCCCAGTTCGTCAGCCGCCTGTTTCTCCTCTGTCGTAGGTGGCTTGTAATTCCATTT
>CAKPZC010000035.1 GCA_934203355.1 uncultured Prevotella sp.
GTTCAGCCCTTCGTGCAACGTTATCGACTATTGCACTACTATGGCGTCTGCTGACTTCTCACGGCAAGCTTTACTCCGCTTCTTTCGTAAAAGCAACTATTTGAAGCGTCCGTGAGACCTCCTCGGATAGGGGCATTGTCTTTCCATCTTATACCCACTTCATTTACACCGACCGTTCCGAATAGCTATGGGACTTTGATTTGTTTGGCAATCTCATCCATGGTCAAATGCCTTATATGAAGTTTCTGTCCGTTAGGTCAGATGTTTGCCGCCGGCTTCTTTCAGATTTCACCTCACGATGAACACCCTTGCCCTTGGCTATGTAATTCCCGCTATTAGGGCTTACTCGGGACTTGCACCCGTTAGACAATGCTCGTGCCGAGCATACCAAAAAACTCTCACTCATGGAGCAATCCATAAGTGAGAGTTTTTTTGTGTATGCCTGATACTGAGAGAACTTACTTAACAACAACCTTGCTTGTCTTCACAGTTCCGTCGCCAAACACAGTCTTCTTCACAAAGATTCCGTTCTCCGGACGTGTAACACGGCAACCGTTAAGGTCGGTATACTCCACGCTCTTCACATCGGAACCTACAGCAGCACCCTTCACACCTGTTGTGCCATCGCTCCATACTGTCTGACTATAAAGACGGTTCTCGCCGTCAAGATAGAATGCGCGCACACCAACCTTGCTGAATCCTGAGTCATAGATAACGACACGATGCTGAGAGCCGAAACTCTGGAAATCGTAGTTCTTGGTGTCGTTGAAGTCGATAGGCACGTCGGTCATCTCCTCGGTCAATCCACGATACTGATCGGGATAGAATGTCATAAGTTCATCGTCGAAGAACACATTGTAGAACACCTTCGTCTGATCCATGAAGCTGTTCTGCTTGTTATTGCGCGGAAGGTCGAAGATAAGCCAGCCACTATAAGCGTCGGCAGGCTGATACTGTATGATGTTCGGGTTCTGCGGAGCATCGACAATGCCATCCCACTCCTCAAACGTAGGCTGCATCATCACCTGCATCTCAAGTGCAATTAGACGGTAGCCATAGTTAGACATGAAACCATACTGACAGTTGTCCAACTTCTTTGTAGCCTCGTCATAGTCGAACGACACACTTTCCAGAGTCTTATACTCTGTCATATATGTCTCATCGTCATAATAAACATTAGCTGGGAAGTTGAAACGATACTGCGACGCATTCTTGTCGAGTCCGAGGAATTGCGCTCCAGTGAACACCACCTTGCCATCCTTTATCTTGCCGTGAATCCATGCCTCGGGAATGTTGGTGTCGATATTGTTGGCATAAAAGTCGTCGCCCTCAATCACTACCTGTGATATGCGCTGTGTGATGGTGCGCTCCGACGGATGGAAGGAATATATAAACTTCGAAGCCTTCGATGGGTCTTTAGGAGCATCGTTGACAAATGGGCAAATAGTCGACTCGCTGATAAGGTCGCCAAGTCCGTTCCATGAACCCGCCTCACTTGTCATGCCAAGCAAGGCACCATCGTTGACCTTGATGAGCGAGTCGTTGCGCCATACAAATTTGATGTCCTGCGAATCCTCGTCGATGACATACTGGTTTTGTCCGTCGACCTGACGAAACACAAGACGGCTGGCATAATACTTTATAGAGCTGTCGTTGGCTTCGTCAACTAGATTATATATGTGCTGCGGAAGTTTGAAAACAATGGTGTCGCCCACAGCCTTCTCGCCACATATCCATGTGTTGGTGGGCATGAAGCTGATTGGATTCTTAAGGTAGAACTTACCGTCTTTACCAATGACAAAATCTTTGGCAGCACCATCCTTTACCGCCTCATAAATCTCGCCCCACATCGACTCGAAACCTTCGGCATAGGCATACATATCCTTATATGTCTCGCCCTCAGGCTGAGTGGTTATCATCTCGCCTGCCTTCTTCACCGCCTTTGCATATGCTACAGAGGCAGGAGCTTTATTAACGACAGCCAGATTAGCCTTCTTCTGTGTAGGCAGAAGATTGGCGGGAGTTTGAGCCACAGCTACAGCAGATACCAAAGCCGCAGCAAGTGTAAGTGTAAATTTCTTCATAAGCTATAGTTTTTAAAATTACTTTATTATTATCTTACTTGCGTGTCCGTTGGCATAGCGCACGATGTTGATGCCGCTCTGCATTGAGTTCAATCGGCGTCCAGCAAGGTCGTAGATAGCCACAGGAGTTGTGTCGGCAGCTGTTTCTATGCCATCTATTGCTGTGTTTACGCCTATCGACTTCGACTTTGCTGAGTTTACTATTGTGCCGTCGGTGTAGTCAATGAGCAAAGCCACCACGTGGATATTGTCGGCATACTGCAATATGTTCTCGCCCGAAGTGTTGAGCACCTTAGAGAGGTTGAACTGTGCCTTCAATTCATAAGCCTTGTCCTCCTCAATATTTTCCGGAAGATACTGGTTTTCGCCCGTAAGACGTGTTGTAGCCACAACTACATCGTCAAATTTCAGTCCGCTAACATTGCCGTCGGCATTATAGAACTGCTCAAACTCAGGCTCCTCATAGTCGGTTCCCATTTTCCCCTTTGCAAAATAGTTCTTCTGAGTCCAGCCCTTATCGGTGCCAGTAAGTCCGTCGGCAACAAGCACAAATTCAACACCATAGCGAGAGTTGTTAATCTCAAGTGGGTAAACGACAGTTGCTGTAGCGTCGAGAGTTGTGAACTTATCGTCGATAGTGGCATTCACGTCGACATTTGCCTCGGCGAGCAAAGCACACACATCTGTCCATGCATCCTTCACACCAAGCGACTTGTTGTTGCCGTTATATCCGCCATAAGCGTCAACTTGAATTGTGCGGTCAAGCCAAGCAGCAGGGAAACCAGAAATCTGACTTGGATATGCCTCTCCTGGCATCACCTCCATTGGATCGGGATTGGTCGACGACTCTGAGTTGTGATATGACAAGGCGATGAAGTCGTCGGGATAGAGCCTGTTCATTGCAGCCAACCCAACATATCCGCGCGGGCAATAGCCACACCATGTGCCTGTGTACTCCTCAAGCACAGCACGATGCTTGGGCAGCTTGTCAAAGATGCAGATATTCTGGGTGAGCTGATTGGCTGGGTCGGTGTTGTCGTTGCCGTTCACCTTGGTTATCGTTAGGTCAACTGGATAATAGTCCTTGCTGTCGACAACTGGCAGACTTACCTCAAACGGAGCAACCACACCATACACCGAGGAGAGCGGTGTAGTGAAACGTTTCTTGCCAGTAAGTGTCTGTCCATTGTATTTATAGGAATACTCTATCGACTTCACACCCGTAGCTCCATGATTCTCCACATAGAATGTCACGGGATTCTCGATGCCAGTTGCTCCAAAATAGGAAGTTGTTCCGGCAAGTACCGAAGCAGCATACTTTGGCGCGCCATCGAGTTCCACCTGTAGCAGCGAGCTACACTGGTCGCTCACGTCGGTCCAATTGCGATAGCTGCGCGACGTGTGCAGGAAGAGTCCTCCCTCGTGACACTCAGTTGTGACACGTACCGGACGCTTGTTGGAGCTGTTCAACTCGTCCATCTGGAACGAATAGCCAACATACACACCCTCATCAGTAATGGTGTAGGGCTGATTGAGTTCCACCTCAATCCACCCCTGCCCCATCTCCACGTCCTGCGAGCAGATGTCGGGCACATTGGTCTTCTTTCCGTCTATTGTCTCAAGGTTAAGCTCCTTCGACAACCACACTTTTAGATTGGAGAGCTGTGTCATCGTATCGATAGGAACTCGCAATGCGGCAATGGTCATTCCCACAAACTGCTTCTCGCTGATGCGTATTGCCACATCGTAGTCCTGCTTAAGCGGAGTGCCCACATTGCCACGATTGCCAGTGATGCCCCACCCCCTGTCGAGGCTGTAAACAAGGCGTTCGTTGTCGGCATAAACACTTGTGGCAGCAAACGACAAAACAAACAGCGCAATGAGCATTTTAAAAAATCCTGTTTTTTTCATTGCTTTTCAGTTTAAATGTTAATTATAATATGTTTAGGTCTATAAATTATTGTGAAATAACACAATGGCAAAGGTAGGCAATTATTATTATACAACAAAAGAAAAATAGAACAAATTTTACAATACAAGAAACACCGGCAACGAGCGAAACCTGTAATTTCCTCGTTGCCGGTGTTGTCACAGCTTTAAAACCACTATTGTTTATGGTGTATATTCTTTACATGCATTTATCTGCGGCGCAATGTCATCGGCACACCTTCCTTGACACGCTGTAAACCCTTGGCCGAGCCGAACGTGAGTTGATGAACAGAGTTCTTTGCTCGGGCTGCAGCCAGTGACTTAGTGACGCGCTGGCAATCGAAGAACACAAACTCGTCGTTGTTTACTCCCTCCATCACACCGTTGAAGTCGCGGTTGTCGAGCGAGAATCCCGATGTCTCGCTGTTGCCACGCGCATCGAGCACGAAGCGTGCGCCACTATTATATTCCACATATATATTATAAGTGCGAGGATCGATATACCACTTAAACTGTAGAGTTTGCGAGTCGTACACCTGATTACCGTTGTTGTCGTAGAGCGGACTACCATATTTATCAGTTGCCGGCACATAGTCGGTCTCATAACCATTGCCATTGTTCGACCTTGCAGTATACTGCACGAAACTAAAGTCGACATACATCTGTGCCTGATAGCGTTTGCCGTCGTCGCCAGTATATTCGTTGACAAGAGTTCCTGTCCATGTGCCGTTGAGCATCTGAGCCATCGTCACGAGGTCATCGGAACCGTCGTTGTACGGACGGTCGTACCAGTCGTAGTCATAATACCAATCGTCGGAGTCGTCGCAGCAACCCGTTAAAGCTATTGGTGCCAAAGCAAGCATCATGAGCGATAGTAAATAATAAAAGCGTCTCATAATTATTTCGTTTTAAGTTGTTTTTATTTTTCTTTTGCAAAGATATAAAAACAAATCCAAACAGCGATGGATAAAAACCATATTCATAGGTAGGGATTTCCCTATTAAAACACAAATAAGGTACTATTATAAAGATAAAGATGACCACATACTTACTGATTTATCTCTAAGTTTGCAGAAGAATGCAGGTTTTCTTTCGCCAACATCAGCAAAATCTGCATTCCTTTATTGAATACTGATTTATGGCTGGCACATTCCACCTCTAAAATCAAAATGTGCCATAATCTGCCAGCCGTTAAGCAATTGTTTTTAAGTCGGTTGCAACGATTATGGCAGATATGGCACATTTTTTCATAAAACATCTGTGGCATTTAGTCACCATCAACTATTTTGACTCCAAAATAAAAACCTCACAAAATTCTCGTTTCTCACCTTTTTTTTCTAATTTTGTAACCAAATAGTCTTCTTAGCGAAAAGAACGGCTCAACAAGAACCACAATAAACACAGATAAAGAAAAGAAAAATGAGAACTGTATACGATTACTCTGTCAAAGACAGAAAAGGTAAGGAAGTATCTCTGAAAGAGTATGCCAACGAAGTGCTGCTCATCGTTAACACAGCAACAAAATGCGGATTCACACCGCAGTATGAGGAGTTAGAAAAACTCTACGAAAAATATCACGCACAGGGATTCGAAGTGCTCGACTTCCCGTGCAACCAGTTCGGAGCCCAGGCACCTGGCACCGACGAGTCTATACACCAGTTCTGCAAACTGACTTACGGCACTGAGTTTCCACGCTTCAAGAAGCTGAAGGTCAACGGTGACGATGCCGACCCACTCTACAAGTTCCTCAAAGAACAGAAGACCTTCGCAGGATTCGACCCAGCCCACAAACTCACACCAGTGCTCGACGAGATTCTATCTAAAGAGAACCCCGATTACAAGCAGACAAGCGACATTAAGTGGAACTTCACAAAATTTCTCACTAACAAGCGCGGACAGGTAGTGGCACGATTCGAGCCCACCGAAAGCCTTGAGAATATAGCAAAACAAATAGAGGAACTGCTCTAAGCAGTGCCCAAAACTAATAATCCTCACAAACTACAAAATTTAAGCAATGGAAAGAGAACATGTTAAGTGCCTCATCGTAGGCAGCGGTCCCGCCGGATACACGGCAGCCATATACGCCGGACGCGCCAATCTCAACCCAGTGGAATACTGCGGAATACAGACGGGCGGCCAGCTCACACAGACAACCGTCATCGAGAACTTCCCCGGCTATCCCGAGGGAGTCGACGGCAACCAGATGATGCTCGACTTGCGCAAGCAGGCTGAGCGTTTCGGTGCCGACATCCGCGAAGGCTCTATAACCAAAGCCGACTTCTCGAAGAAGCCCTATGTGCTCACCACCGACACTGGTGTCGAGATTGAGGCCGACGCGGTGATTATCGCAACCGGAGCAAGTGCCAAATATCTCGGACTCGACGACGAGAAGAAATACAACGGTCAGGGCGTAAGCGCATGCGCCACATGCGATGGTTTCTTCTACCGCAAGCGCACCGTGGCTGTAGTAGGCGGCGGCGACACAGCATGCGAAGAGGCCCTATATCTGGCAGGCCTTTGCAAGAAGGTCTACATGATTGTGCGCAAGCCATTCCTGCGCGCCAGCGACGTAATGAAACGTCGTGTGGAGGAGAACGAAAAGATTGAAGTTCTCTATGAGCACAACACAGAGGGACTCTACGGCGACGACGGCGTTGAGGGCGCACACCTTGTAAAGCGCAAAGGCGAAGCCGACGAACAGCACTACGACCTGCCTATCGACGGATTCTTCCTCGCCATCGGTCACAAGCCCAACACCGATGTATTCCGCCCATTTGTCGACTGCGACGAGACTGGCTACATCAAGACCATAGGTGCATCGCCATGCACTAACGTAGAGGGAGTGTTCGCCGCAGGCGACTGTGCCGACCCGACATACCGACAGGCCATCGTGGCAGCAGGCTCAGGATGCAAGGCAGCACTCGAAGCAGAGCGCTATCTGGCCAACCTCAAGTAAAGAAGATTGGCTTCAAACCATGGAGCCAGACACACAGAACAACATTCAACGACAATAAAAAACCGTAAACGGCAGCACACGATTAAGACGTGCTGCCGTTTTTTTTGCTTAATCTTTTAAAAATAGTTACACATTAATATATATATTCAGATTTAATTAGTAATTTTGCAACATAAATTCCTATATAATAAATATTTAGTATATGAAACTTGATTTGCTGACAGCCATTTCACCAATCGACGGCCGTTACAGAGGAAAGACGGAGCCACTTGCCGACTACTTTTCTGAGTATGCACTCATACGCTACAGAGTGCGCGTGGAAATAGAGTATTTCATCACTCTCTGCGAGTTGCCCTTGCCACAACTTAAGGATTTCGACCATTCATTGTTCGAAACCCTGCGCAACATCTACCGCAACTTCAACGAAGAGAGCGCACAGCGCGTGAAGGACATCGAGAAGGTGACCAACCACGACGTGAAGGCAGTTGAATACTTCATCAAAGAGGAGTTCGACAAAATCGGTGGCCTCGACGACTACAAGGAGTTCATCCACTTCGGACTCACCTCGCAGGACATCAACAACACAAGTGTGCCCCTCTCAATAAAAGAGGCTCTTGAAAACACATACTACCCACTCATCGAAGAACTCATAGCACAGTTGCAGCAGTATGCCGACGAATGGAAAGACGTGCCCATGCTCGCCAAGACACACGGACAGCCCGCATCTCCTACTCGCCTTGGCAAGGAAATCATGGTGTTCGTTTACCGATTGACAGAACAACTGTCGCAACTCAAGGCTTGCAAGTTCACAGCCAAGTTCGGCGGTGCCACCGGCAACTACAATGCCCACCACGTGGCTTATCCCGAATACGACTGGAAAGCATTCGGCAACCGCTTCGTAAGCGAGAAACTCGGCTTAGAGCGCGAACAGTTCACAACACAAATTAGCAACTACGACTGTCTCGGAAGCGTGTTCGACGCAATGCGCCGCATCAACACCATCATCATCGACCTCGACCGCGACTTCTGGATGTATATCTCAATGGACTACTTCAAGCAGAAAATCAAGGCAGGCGAGGTTGGATCATCGGCAATGCCGCACAAGGTAAACCCCATCGACTTCGAGAACTCTGAAGGCAACCTTGGCATAGCCAACGCCGTACTGCAGTTCCTCGCTATGAAACTACCAGTAAGCCGCTTGCAGCGCGACCTCACCGACTCAACAGTACTGCGCAACGTAGGCGTGCCCTTCGGACACGGAATGATAGCCATGCAGAGCACACTCAAGGGACTGCGCAAACTCATCCTCCACGAAGATACTATTGCCGAAGATCTCAACAACACATGGGCTGTTGTGGCAGAGGCAATACAGACAATTCTGCGCCGCGAGGCCTACCCGCACCCATACGAGGCACTGAAGGCGCTCACACGCACCAACAAGAAGATGACCGAGGAGACAATCCACGAGTTCATCCAGACCCTCAATGTGAGCGACGCCGTAAAGGCAGAACTTATGGCAATCACTCCCTACAACTACACTGGTATCTAAACAGCATCAAGGGAACAAAAAAAAACAAAAGTTAAAGGATGTTTGGACTTCGACCGAAGTTGACAGAATTTATCAGAATAAAGAGCGGGCAACACTGCCCGCACAATTGAACAATAGTAATAGTATAACAATTTATTAAGAACAGAAGTGCATCTATCAATTCCAAAACACAAGGAAGAAAATGGGTGTCACTTGCCGTGAGGCGACAAAAAAATTACAAGATTATGGATTCAGAATTGGAAAAGAACCAGGAGCAGAAAGCAGCGGATCAAACTACAGGCAATAGCGAGAGCTACGGCCGTCCCGCAGGAAATTATCAAAGAGAGTATCGCAGTGTGACGGGACGCCGTCCGCGCATCCACACACAGCGTCCCTACAACAACGACCGCTCGGCACAGAATGGCAGCGACGACAACGGATTCCGTCCTGAGGGATTCGGCTCAAGTCTCGGCTCGTCGAACGGTGGATACCAGCCACGCCAACAGGGCTATCGTCCACGCTACAACCAAGGCGACAACCAGCAGGGCGGCTATCAGCCACGCCAGCAAGGCTACCGTCCGCGCTACAACCAGGGCGACGGCGAGCAGCAAAGCGGCTACCAGCAGCGCGGTGGTTACCAGCAGCGCGGAGGTTATCAGCAGCGCGGTGGATACCAGCAGCGTCCGCAGCAGAACTATCGTCCACGCTACAACCAGCAGCCAACAGCCGACAGCGAACAGCAGCCAACAACCGATCAGCAGTCGACAACTGGCTACCAGCAGGGTGGATACCAGCCACGCCAGCAGGGCGGATATCAGCAGCGCGGTGGATACGGACAGCAGGGCGGCTACAACCGTGGCGGCTACCAGCAACGCGGAGGCTACCAGCAGCGCGGTGGCTACAACAACCGTGGCGGCTACGGACAGCAGCACGGCGGCTACAACCGTGGCGGCTATGGACAGCAGGGTGGCTATCAGCGTCAGCATACTCCCGGTTATGATCCAAACGCTAAATACAGCATGAAAAAGCGCATCGAGTACAAGGAAGAGAACATCGACCCGAACGAGCCGATTCGTCTCAACAAGTTCCTTGCCAACGCAGGCATATGCTCGCGCCGTGAGGCCGACGCGTTCATCCAGGCTGGCGTTGTGTCGGTCAACGGCGAGGTTGTTACCGAACTCGGAACAAAGATTAAGCGCACCGACGAGATTAAGTTCCACGACCAGCCCGTAAACCTTGAGAAGAAGGTATACGTATTGCTCAACAAGCCTAAGGACTGCGTGACCACAAGCGACGACCCACAGCAGCGCAAGACTGTTATGGACCTCGTGAAGAATGTGTGTCCGGAGCGCATCTACCCCGTAGGTCGACTCGACCGCAACACAACTGGCGTGCTTCTTCTTACCAACGACGGCGACCTGGCTTCTAAGCTCACTCACCCGAAGTTCCTCAAGAAGAAGGTCTACCACGTGTATCTCGACAAGAACGTGACAGCTCACGACCTTCAGCAGATTGCCGACGGCATTGAACTCGAGGACGGCGAGGTGCACGCCGATGCCATAGAGTATGCAAGCGACACCGACAAGAGCCAGGTGGGCATTGAAATCCACAGTGGCAAAAACCGCATCGTGCGCCGCATATTCGAACACCTCGGCTACCGCGTTGTTAAGCTCGACCGCGTGCAGTTTGCCGGTCTTACAAAGAAGAACCTTCGCCGTGGCGACTGGCGCTTCCTCAGCGAGAAGGAAGTGGAAATGTTGCGCATGGGAGCGTTTGAATAATGTTTAATTGGTAATGTTTAATGTTTAGTTGTCATATATGCCATAAAGATGGCAAGACAATTAAACATTAAACATTTCTCATTAAGAAACAGTCAATAATTAAACATTAATAATTTCACATCACATTATATATAATGGAAACACTTAAGAGAACCAAAGTCGTTGACGCTCTTAGCTGCACCGACTTCGGAAGCAAAATCAACGTGAAGGGTTGGGTGCGCACTCACCGCAGTTCAAAAGCTGTAGACTTCATCGCGCTCAACGACGGTTCGACTATCAAGAACATACAGATTGTGGTTGACCCGGCTAAGTTCGATGCCGAGATGCTCAAGCAGATCACCACCGGCGCTTGTATCAGTGCCGTAGGTACTCTCGTGGAGAGCCAGGGCAAAGGACAGACATCCGAAATACAGTGCGACTCGCTCGAGATTTATGGTCTGTGCGGCAGCGACTATCCCATGCAGAAGAAGGGACAGACATTCGAGTACATGCGCCAGTATGCCCACCTGCGTCTGCGCACCAACACATTTGGAGCCATCATGCGCATACGCCACAACATGGCGATGGCAATACACACATATTTCCATGAGCACGGCTACTTCTACTTCAACACTCCGCTCATCACCGCAAGCGACTGCGAGGGTGCTGGACAGATGTTCCAGGTGACAACCAAGAACCTCTACAACCTTAAGAAGAACGACGACGGCAAAATAGACTACTCCGACGACTTCTTCGGCAAACAGACATCGCTCACTGTGTCGGGACAGCTTGAGGGCGAGCTTGGTGCCACTGCTCTTGGCGCCATCTACACATTCGGTCCTACATTCCGTGCAGAGAACTCCAACACTCCGCGCCACTTGGCAGAGTTCTGGATGGTGGAACCTGAAGTGGCATTCCTCGACCTCGCTGGACTCATGGACCTTGAGGAGGACTTCATCAAGTTCTGCATACGCTGGGCATTGGACCACTGTAAGGACGACCTCGAATTCCTCAACAAAATGATTGACAAGGGCTTGATAGAGCGTCTTAAGGGTGTGCTCAACTCCGAATTTGTCCATCTGCCCTACACCGAAGGCATCCGCATCCTTCAGGAGGCAATCCAGAACGGCAAGAAGTTTGAATTCCCATGCGAGTGGGGCGACGACCTCGCTTCAGAGCACGAACGTTTCCTCGTTGAGGAATACTTCAAGAAGCCAGTTATCATGACCAACTACCCGAAGGCAATCAAGGCATTCTACATGAAAATTGATGCCGAGGAGTCGGGATTCGGAGGCAAGAGCGGAGCTACAGTTCAGGGCACCGACGTTCTATTCCCGCAGATTGGCGAGATTATCGGCGGTTCGGTACGTGAGGAGAGCTACGACAAACTTATGAACGAGATTGAAGAGCGCAACATCCCAATGAAGGACATGAACTGGTATCTCGACACACGCAAGTATGGCTCATGCCCACACGCAGGATTCGGTCTCGGTTTCGAGCGTCTCATCCTCTTCGTAACAGGCATGCAGAACATACGCGACGTGATTCCTTTCCCACGCACACCAAAGTCAGCAGAGTTCTAAACAAACCCACGCAACTCGCATTCATACACATTATATTATAATATTGGAGGCTATGGCAAGAACACCATAGCCTCTTTTTTTTGTATTAACTATTATTAATACGACTCAATTTATTAGGACACTGATGAATAATAAAAGAGCCCTAACGACTTCAAAAATCGAGTAAAGGGATGGAATATTACTGTTTTATGGTTAAATAACATTAAATAATCGGCATAGACAGACTGCAAATTCTCATGTATTATAGAAAATGTGTAATTTTGCAGACCGATTATCGGGGATACACTTAGAGTCCCCTGCACGAAGGTGTTAATAGCGGCAGCTAAAGAAAAGGCCAGGCGTCGTGGTTAGTGAATCGTTCGTGCAAAAATAAAAGAAATGTTTTTTAGTAGTAATTTTTAAATTTAACAATGAACACTTTAAGTTACAAGACTATTTCCGTAAACAAGGAAACAGCTAAGAAGGAGTGGGTGGTTATTGATGCCACAGACCAGGTTGTAGGTCGTCTCTGCTCTAAAGTAGCAAAATTAATCCGCGGAAAGTACAAGCCAAGCTTCACACCTCACGTAGACTGTGGAGACAATGTAATCATCATCAACGCTGCCAAGGCAGTTTTCACAGGCAAGAAGGAAACTGACAAGGTTTACACACGTTATACTGGCTATCCTGGTGGACAGCGCTTCAACACTCCGGCAGAGCTCCGCAAGCGTCCGGACGGCATGGACAAGATCATCCGTCACGCTGTAAAGGGTATGCTCCCGAAGGGCCCGCTTGGTCGTCGTCTTCTCGACAACCTCTACATCTATGATGGAACAGAGCACAAGCACGAGGCACAGCAGCCGAAGGCTATCGATATTAACCAGTACAAATAAAGCATAGAAGATGGAAATGATTAATGCAATTGGTCGCCGCAAGAGTGCCGTAGCTCGTGTATATCTCACAGAGGGCACTGGTAAGATCACTATCAACAAAGTAGAACTCGCTAAGTACTTCCCATCAGCAATCCTGCAGTATGTTGTTAAGCAGCCGCTGCTTTTGCTTGATGTGGCAGAGAAATATGATATCAAGGTAAATCTCGACGGTGGCGGCTTCACAGGCCAGAGCCAGGCTCTTCGCCTCGCTATTGCACGCGCACTCGTTAAGATCGACGCTGAGGACAAGAAGACTCTCAAGGCTCAGGGCTTCCTTACACGTGACGCCCGTGAGGTTGAGCGTAAGAAGCCAGGTCAGCCGAAGGCACGCCGTCGCTTCCAGTTCAGCAAGCGTTAAAATTTGGACGATGGCTTATACACCATTTATTATATATGGCTTGTGCCAATTTATATATGTGTGGGTATGCCAAACTCCGAAGTTTAGTATCCAAACTCGTGAGACCGAATACGAATTAGAACTTTTGAATTTTGAATTAGGATTCAGAGTTTTGAACTGAAGATTTTTGAATTGTGAGTTTAATCTCTACAATCAAAATCATCATTCAAAATTGAACAATTCAACATCGGCGCAGCCGACAATTCTAAATTCAACACTCAACATTCAACATTAAACATTCGTTACTCTCGGGCTGGTTCAATTCAACTCAAAGGAAAGTAAACAAATTAACAAACAAAGAAATGTCAAGAACTAATTTTGACCAGTTGTTAGAGGCAGGCTGTCACTTTGGCCACCTCCGTCGTAAGTGGAATCCCGCAATGGCTCCTTATATCTTCATGGAGCGCAACGGCATTCATATCATTGATTTGCACAAGACCGTAGCCAAGGTTGACGAGGCTGCAGAGGCTTTGAAGCAGATCGCAAAGTCAGGCAAGAAGATCCTGTTCGTCGCTACTAAAAAACAGGCTAAGGACATCGTTGCTGAGAAGGCAGCGAGCGTAAACATGCCTTACGTTATCGAGCGTTGGCCGGGCGGTATGCTCACCAACTTCCCGACAATCCGCAAGGCTGTGAAGAAAATGGCGAACATCGACAAGCTGATGAACGACGGTACATTCTCAAAGCTCTCTAAGCGTGAGCTTTTGCAGGTGACACGTCAGCGCGCTAAGCTGGAGAAGAACCTCGGTTCTATCGCCGACTTGACTCGCCTTCCGAGCGCTTTGTTCGTTATCGACGTGATGAAGGAGAACATCGCAGTGAAGGAGGCTAACCGCCTCGGTATCCCTGTGTTTGCTATGGTCGACACAAACTCTGACCCACGCAACATCGACTACATCATCCCGGCTAACGACGACGCTAAGGATTCTATCGACGTAGTTCTCTCTGCTTGCTGCGGTGCTATCGCAGAAGGTCTTGAGGAGCGCAAGGTAGAGAAGGCTGACGAGAAGGCTGCCGCTGAGCAGAAGGAGGGCAAGGCTCCCCGCAAGGCTCGCAAGGAAGAGGCTGCTGCCGAGTAATTTTTCGCAACAACATAAGATCGGGAATTCTTTATCAGGAATGGAGAATTTCCGATTTTTGGGTTAATGCCCAATGGGTTTGATGGCCCTATAATAAATCTCAACAGTCAATTAATCATTAACAATTTATAAATAATAATTTAAGACAATGGCTATTTCAATTGAAGATATCAAGAAGCTTCGCGCCATGACTGGTGCAGGTCTTGCTGACGTTAAGAAGGCCCTCACTGAGGCTGAGGGTGATTTCGATAAGGCTAAGGAGTTGCTCCGTGAGCGTGGACTCGCTATCGCTGCTAAGCGTTCTGACCGTGAGACATCTAACGGTTGCGTGCTCGTTAAGAAGGTGGGCACTTTCGCTGCTATGATTGCCTTGAAGTGTGAGACCGACTTCGTTGCCAACGGTGCCGACTTCATCCAGTTGACACAGGACATCCTCGACGCTGCTATCGCTGCTAAGGCTCAGACTCTCGACGAGGTTAAGGCTTTGAAGCTTGGTGAGGCCGACGTTCAGGCTGCTGTTACACAGCGTTCTGGTATCACTGGCGAGAAGATGGAGCTTGACGGCTACAACGTGCTCGAGGGCGAGAACATTGAGGTTTACGACCACATGAAGAAGCACACTCTCTGCACAATGGTACAGCTCAACCAGAACAACGAGGACGCTGGTCACAAGATTGCTATGCAGGTGGCTGCCATGAAGCCTATCGCTCTCGACGAGGCTTCTGTACCCGAGGCTGTTAAGGAAGAGGAGTACAAGGTTGCTGTTCAGAAGACTAAGGACGAGCAGATTGAGAAGGCTGTAGAGGTAGCTGTAAAGAAGGCTGGCTTGAACCCCAACCACTTCGACTCTGAGGACCACATCGAGTCTAACCAGGGCAAGGGCTGGATCACAGCTGAGGACGTTGCTAAGTTCCGCGAGATCAAGGAGACTGTTTCTGCCGAGAAGGCTGCCAACCTCAACGAGAACATGATTCAGAACATTGCTAAGGGTCGTGTTGGCAAGTTCCTCAAGGAGAACTGCCTCGTTTGCCAGGAGTTCCAGTTCGGCGACGGCGACAAGCAGAGCGTTGCCGACTTCCTCAAGAAGCAGGATAAGGATTTGAAGATTGTTGCTTACAAGCGCTTCACTCTTTCTGCTGAGTAATTAGAGAAATCAAAATTACGCATAATTTTATTCATGGGAGTTGCAAAGAGTGAATGCTCTTTAGCGACTCCCTTTTTGTTTAATGTGGTGTCGAGCAGACAGCTACTCCTACAGCGAGCTGGCATTCAACTCGCCGTCTTGTCGACTCGTCAACTTGTCAACATGAAATAAACGATGAAGATATTTGCCGTAGGTATGAACTACCTCGAACACAATAAAGAGCTTCATGGCTCGTTATTTAAACCAGAGAACCCCGTGATTTTCACCAAGGCAGACTCTGCCCTGCTGAAGGACCACAAGCCTTTCTTTATACCCGACCACATGGGGCGCATCGACTACGAGACAGAATTAGTGGTGCGCATATCACGCCTTGGCAAGACCATACCGCAGCGTTTCGCCCATCGCTACTACGATGCGGTGACAGTGGGCATCGACTTCACAGCACGCGAGCTACAGGCTAAGCTCCGCGAGAAGGGACAACCGTGGGACTTGTGCAAGGGATTCGACGGCTCGGCAGCCCTCGGCGAATGGGTGCCTGTGGAGAAATTCCGCGACATACAAGCCATACATTTCCATCTCGACATCAACGGCAATACCGTGCAGGAAGGATGCACCTCGGAAATGCTCTACAAGGTAGACGAACTTATAGCCTACATATCACAGTATTTTACCCTGAAGACGGGCGACATTCTATACACTGGAACGCCGGCTGGCGTGGGTCCGGTGAACATCGACGACCATCTTGAGGGCTACATCGAAGACCGCCTCGTGTTGGACTTCAACTGTAAATAAATAGCAATATATGAAGATAAACTTGCGAGTTATACATTTTTTATTGTGTCTGTGTCTAACGTCGGTTTCGGCAGTAGCCCAGCGATTCTACAACCTCACCTCTGACGAAGTGAGGGTCGACTCCATCATGCCCTTATTCTCACACAACGAGGCTCTGCCCGCCAACTACCGCGACTCCGTCTATAGCGTGGACATTGCCTACCCCGAATATGCCGACATGCCAAGCGCCGACATCGCCAACTACCGACGCCTCACCAACGTGCTGCCGCCAGACACTCCATTGCTTAACACCAACGTGGTGCTAAACCGCAAACAACCGTCATTGCAGACCTCGTTTTGTCCGGTGGTCTACCGTAACGGCAAATTTCAAGTGCTCGCAAGTTTCATGCTACGCCGCAATGCGGTGGCAAAGTCGTCCAAACCAGCTATTGGCGACATCACAAACCGCATTGCACAGATCAACTCTCCACTCAAAACCGAGGATGCCGAAATCATAGCTCCTGCCGACCGCTACACCCGCAACAGCGTGCTCGCCCAAGGCAAGTGGGCAAAGATTCGCGTGGCTACAGACGGCATCTACCAACTCACCGACGCTCTGATACGACAGGCGGGATTTGCCGACCCATCGAAAGTGAAAATCTATGGCTATGGCGGCAACCTACAGAACGAGACGCTCACCGCCAAAGACCTCATCAACTGCGACGACCTGCGCGAGCTGCCCACACTGAAAACTGGCGGCAAGAGGCTGTTCTACGGCCGAGGACCAGTGTCGTGGAAGGATAATGTAGAGATTCGCACACGCAATCCATACTCCGACTATGGCTACTACTTCCTCACCGAGTCAACCGACGAGCCCGTCTATGTCGACTCCGAAGCCTTCATTAGTCAGATACCCAGCTACTATGGTCGCCACGACCTCTACGAAGTCGATGCCTACTCCTACCAGCAGGGCGGACGCAACCTCTTCGACTCGCGCACCGTGGCAGCTGGCGACTCTCTCGTGATAGAGTTCAACAGTGCCGACATGCAACCCACCAACAAGTCGACAGCCACAGTGAGCTTCACAGCTGCCGGACCAACGAGTGTGGAAGTAACCCTCAACGGAACCTTGTGCAATTTCGACAGGGCTATGACCATCACAAGTTCAACGAGCGACTATGTGAAGGGATTCCAAATAACACAAACCGCCAAGACTTCCGTGCCACGCAACCCCAACGGCAAGGAACGCCTAGTTGTGAACGTGAAAAGCGGCGGACCAATGCGACTCGACTACGCGTCGATAAGATGGGACAACAATCACCCACTGCCCGACCTTGCCACAACCGAATTCCCCACACCGGAATATGTATACAACATAACCAACCAAAACCATCATGCCGACCCACAAGCCGACATGGTCATAATAATACCCACATCGCAGAAACTGCTTGCCCAAGCCGAGCGAGTGAAGCGTCTGCACGAAGAATGCGACTCCATGCGCGTTAACATTGTACCTGCCGACGAACTCTACAACGAGTTCTCAAGCGGCACACCCGACGCCTCGGCCTACCGCCACTACCTGAAGATGCTCTACGACCGCGCCGAGACCGCAGCCGACATGCCCAAGTATCTACTCTTGCTCGGTTCAAGCGTATGGGACAACCGCATGAAGACACCCGAGTGTCGCACGTTATCGCCCGACGACTACCTACTGGCTTACGAGGGCGAAGAGTCGTTCGACAAGCGCACATGCTGCGTCGACGACGGATTCTTCTGCTTGCTCGACGACGGCGAGGGAGCAACGCCGCTAAGCACCGACAAACTCGATGTGGCTGTGGGACGTTTCCCCGTAACCACAGCTGCCGACGCCAAGATAATGGTCGACAAGCTCATTGCCTACACCGACGTCAAAAACCGTGGAGCATGGCTCAACACCATATTCTTCATGGGCGACGATGGCGACGACAACCTGCATATGAAGGACTGCAACACCGTTGCCGACCAGGTGATAGCCGCCCACCCAGGCTACATGGTCAAGAAGGTGATGTGGGACGCCTACAAACGCGAGTCATCGGCATCGGGCAACACCTACCCCGAAGTAAGCCGCATCGTGAAGCAGCAACAGAAGCAGGGCGCACTCATCATGGACTACGTGGGCCACGGACGAGAAGACCAATTCTCGCACGAAAAAGTGCTCAACCTATCCGACTTCGCCAGCTTCCGCAACGCCAACCTACCACTATGGGCAACTATCGGATGCGACTTCATGCCCTTCGACCGTCTTGCCGACAACATCGGCATGAAGGCTGTGCTCAACGCCAACGGTGGAGCCGTGGCAGTGATGGGCACAACACGCACGGTTCTAGCCACATACAGCCACATCATCCACCAGGCTTTCATGCGCCATCTGCTCACCTACGACGACAACGGCAAACCGATAGCCGTGGGCGAGGCACTGCGACGGGCCAAGAACGAAACTCCAGCTGGCTCAACAAGTTTGGCTCTCAACTCACGCCACTTCGCGCTGATTGGCGACCCTGCCATGAGTCTCAACCTGCCAACAGCCAAGATTGTCATCGACTCGGTGTGTGGCATTAGCACAAACGACATGAGCGCCATAGCACAAATGAAGGCTGGAGCCATGGCAAGCGTCAAGGGACATATCGAGGGCATGCCGACATTCAACGGCGAGGTGACTCTGAACGTGCGCGACAACAGCGAGACTGTGGAATGCCGCAACAACTCGGGCGAAGCCACAAAGGCATTCACCTATACCGACCGCACTAAAAACATTTACAGCGGACGCAACAATGTGGTCGACGGACAGTTTGCGTTTGAATTCCCAGTACCCAAGGACATCAACTACTCCAACGAGACCGGACTCATCACGGTTTGGGCTATCAGCAACGACCACAAAGCCATTGCTCAGGGCTACAGCGAGCGTTTCATCGTTGGCGAGAGCCAAATAGCCGACAACGACTCCATCGGTCCGTCGATTTACTGCTACCTCAACTCACCATCGTTCCAGAACGGAGGCAACGTGAACCCCACACCCTACTTCGTGGCAGAGGTGAACGACCGCGACGGCATCAACGCCTCGGGAGCAGGCATTGGTCATGACATGCAGCTATGCATCGACGGCAAGCAAGACCTAACCTTCTCGCTCAACGACAACTTCATGTTCGACTTCGGTTCATATACCTCGGGTACCACCTACTACTACATACCCGAACTGAGCGAAGGCGAGCACCGACTACAGTTCCGAGCATGGGACATTATGAACAACGTTTCGACAGCCGAACTACGATTCAACGTGGTTAGACGCCAGCAGCCCACGTTCACCATATCATGCACCAACAACCCCGCACGCGAGTCGACAACATTCATCATAGCCCACGACCGCAACGGATGCACAGTCGACGTAACAGTGGAAGTGTTCGACATGAGCGGACGACTGCTCTGGCAACACCAGGAGAGCGGAGTGAGCGAGAACTCCACATATACCGTCAACTGGAACCTATGCACCAACAGTGGGGCACAACTACAGACCGGTGTATATCTCTATCGCGTGAAACTCGGCTCCGACGGCGGCGTGCGCACATCGAAAGCCAAGAAACTCATTGTGGTGGGCAATAAATAGAGCGCACAAGCGTTTATATAAACAGGAAAAAGCATATATACACACACAACAAGCACTTGTGCGATAAACATATAAGGAAAACAAAGAATGAAGAAAATAAGACTTGCAGCTATCGCCCTGACGGCTATCACGTCGCTACCCACTGTGGCACAGGAGAAGGTTGACATGTTCAACCCCGAAAAGAACTCCGTGACATCACAGAGTATAGCTCCCGACGCACGAGCTGGAGGTATGGGCGACGTAGGCGCAGCCACCGACCCCGACGTGGTATCGCAATATTGGAACCCAGCCAAATATCCGTTCACTATATCACGAGCGGGAGTGGCACTCAACTACACACCGTGGTTGCGACAGCTCGTTAGCGACATCGACCTCGCCTATCTCGCCGGCTACTACCGCATTGGCGACTACTCGGCTGTGTCGGCATCACTGCGCTACTTCTCGCTCGGTGAGGTGTTCTACGACGGTGGCGGAAGCGGTGGAACTGAGATGACCACCAACCCCTACGAGATGTCGTTCGACGTGGCTTACTCCATCATGCTAAGCGAAAAATTCTCCATAGCGGCTGCCGTGCGCTGGATATACTCCGACCTGACCTACAACTACTCGGACGACACGGCACCGGGCAGCGCGTTTGCCGTAGACCTTGCCGCCTACTACCAGAACTACATTAATCTGGGACAGCGCGAATGCCAGCTCGGACTCGGACTCAACATATCGAACATTGGTTCGAAAATCAACTTCGGCGGCGACGAGAACTCAGAGTTCCTGCCAGCCAACCTCCGACTCGGAGCATCGCTCATGGTGCCTATCGACGAATACAACCGATTCTCGTTTGCAGTGGATGCCAACAAACCTCTCGTGCCCACTATGCCGGTAAGGGAAGAGGGCGAAGACCAGACCGACTTCGAGTTGCGCAAACAAAAGGAATACTACGATGTGTCGCCTATCAGCGGCATATTCAAGAGTTTGAGCGACGCCCCAGGTGGATTCAAGGAGGAGCTGCAGGAGGTGAGATGGAGTGTGGGTGCTGAATATGTCTACAACGACAAGTTCGCCCTGCGCGCTGGCTATCACCACGAGTCGGAGAACAAGGGCAACAGAAAATACTTCACCGTGGGAGCTGGATTCAAAATGAATGTGTTCTCACTCGACGCAGGCTACGTGATTGCAACAGCGAAGAGCAACCCGCTCGACCAAACACTGCGATTCACACTTTCGTTCGACATGGACGGAATTAAGGATATCTTCAAAAGAAGATAATGTGGAATGTGGAATGTTGAATGTTGAATTGTGCGCCTATGGCGCATGTGGAATTGTTCAATGTGGAGTGAAGAATTATTGAATTAAGTATTTCAACATTCAACATTGCGGCTCGCCGCAACCACTCAACACTCAACATTCAACACTCAACATTCAACATTGCGGCTCGCCGCAACCATTCAACACTCAACATTCAACACTCAACATTCATGAAAATACGTACTGGATTTGGATATGATGTCCACAAACTTGTGCCAGGCCGCGAGCTTTGGCTTGGCGGAATCCGCCTCGACTACGAACTCGGACTGCTTGGTCATAGCGATGCCGACGTGCTGATACATGCCATATGCGACGCCTTGCTCGGAGCCGCAAACATGCGCGACATAGGCTACCACTTCCCCGACACAGCTGCCGAGACACTGAATGTGGACAGCAAAATACTACTGCGCAAGACAATGCAACTGATTGCGACAAAAGGCTACCGACTCGGAAACATCGACGCTACTGTGTGCGCCGAACGACCGAAACTCAATCCACATATACCCGAAATGCAACGCTGCCTGGCTGAAGTGATGAACACCGACATCGACAACGTGTCGATAAAGGCTACAACAACCGAGAAACTCGGATTCACAGGACGCATGGAGGGCATATCAGCCTATGCTACAGTGCTCATAGAGAAGGACTAAAACCAAAATATTAAAGAAAAATGCACTTTTTCATAAAAAAAGTGGGAAAACATTTGGTGAATTGAAAATAAACCACTACCTTTGCACTCGCTTTAAAGAACTAAGCAATACTTCAAATAAAGCAAGGGCGTTTAGCTCAGCTGGTTTAGAGCATCTGCCTTACAAGCAGAGGGTCGGCGGTTCGAATCCGTCAAC
>CAKPZC010000036.1 GCA_934203355.1 uncultured Prevotella sp.
GCTCTACGGGCAATCCAGACGGCACTGGCTCTGAGAACGGCGAAGACAGTGTAGAGGTATAATCATTGAACTCATGTGATGTATGAGACTTATTTTATTCATCTATTTAAAGACTACGAGTATGAAGATTGACTGGAAACGTGTGGCACTGTATGTGCTGCGAGTGATAGAACTGATTGTGTCGGGCGCCGCTGGCGGTGCCATGACGCAATTTTGAATTTTGAATTTTGAATGTTGAATGGTAGCCTTCGGCAATTTTGAATTTTGAGTGTTGAATTTTGAATTGTCGGCTTTGCCGATGTTGAATTATTCAATTAGGAATTTTGTAATCGGCTCTGCCGATGTTGAATTACGCGCTGTGCGCAATGTTGAGTGTTAAATTGTCGGCGGAGCATCAGTTAAATCGGCATAATCCGTATTCGGTTCTTTTCTGAATACTGATTCTGCTGATTTTACTGATATATTGGCTCAAGGCGAAGCATCAGTTAAATCTGCATAATCCGTATTCGTTTTTTGAATACAGATTCTGCTGATTTTGCTGATATACTGGCTCAAGGCGAAGCATCAGTTTAATAATCCGTATTCGTTTACTATAGGTGGTGATTTACAGTTGCCCTTGCAGGGCGCGTTGCTCGTAAATGCCTTATACCCAGGGCGATGCCCTGGGCTATGGAGGAGCTGCCCCTTCGGGGCGCAGTGGTTGCAAGCAAGCAAATTAGAATGACAGCAAATAAGCTAATTAGAATGACAACAAGTAAGCTAATTTGAATGACAGCAAGTAAGGGAATTAGTATGTTGTTCCCCATCGCAGTATCGCTGTGCGCAATGTTGAATGGTTGCCTTTGGCAATTTTGAATTTTGAGTTTTGAGTTTTGAATTGTCGGCAAAGCCGATGTTGAATTACGCGCGGTGCGCAATGTTGAGTTTTGAGTGTTGAATGTTGAATTATTCTTGGCTGAAGCCTGCGATGACGAATTATTCAGTTTTGAATTGTGAGTTGGGAATTCTTAATTCAAAATTGAATAACTCAACATCGGCAAAGCCGACAATTCAAAATTCTTGCTCTGGCAAGCGGCAAAGCCGATTACAAAACTCAAAACTCAAAATTCAAATCAGTCCCTGCGGAAGATGTCGCGCGTGTAGACTTTGTCTTCCACGTCATTTAAGCAATCATCAAAGCGGTTGGCGATGATGGCTTTGCTTTGAGACTTGAAGTCGGCGAGGTTGTTCACTACTTTGCTGCCGAAGAAGGTGGTGCCGTTTTCCAATGTTGGCTCGTAGATGATAACCTCGGCTCCCTTTGCCTTGATGCGCTTCATGATGCCCTGGATGGCTGACTGGCGGAAGTTGTCGCTGTTGGACTTCATGGTCAGGCGATAGACTCCGATGACACAGTTGCCGGGTTCTGCTCCGTATTGATTGTTGCTTGAATAGTCGTACCAGCCGGCCTTGCGCAGGACGGCATCAGCGATGTAGTCCTTGCGTGTGCGGTTTGACTCTACAATAGCAGACATCATGTTTTGAGGAACGTCTTGGTAGTTTGCGAGGAGTTGCTTGGTGTCCTTAGGTAGGCAGTAGCCACCATAACCGAATGATGGGTTGTTATAATGGGTGCCGATACGTGGATCGAGACCTACGCCTTCGATGATGGCTTTTGAGTCAAGACCCTTTACTTCAGCGTATGTGTCAAGTTCGTTGAAGTAGCTGACACGAAGAGCAAGGTAAGTGTTTGCGAAGAGCTTTACAGCTTCAGCTTCTTTCATACCAACGAACAAACAAGGGATACCCTTGTTGAATGTTGAATGTTGAGTGTTGAGTGTTGAATTAGTCGCCTTTGGCGATGAGGAATTATCCAATGTTGATTTTTCTCCTTCCTCACGGTTGCCGATAGCTCCCTCTAAGAGTAAAGAGGCGAAAGTGTGGGCTGCTTCTTTAAGCATATCAACATCTGTTACCGATTCGATAGCATTGTTCTCGGCTTCGAACTCGGGCTTGTTGATAATCTTGGGATAACCAACGATGATGCGGCTGGGGTAGAGGTTGTCGTAGAGGGCTTTGCTCTCACGAAGAAACTCGGGGGAGAAGAGGAGATTGAACTTCTTTACTCCTTTCTGAGCGTACTTAAGGTAGAGGTTGCGGGTGTAGCCTACGGGGATGGTACTCTTGATGACCATTATGGCATCGGGGTTTACTTCCAATACAAGGTCGATGACTTCCTCTACGTGAGTGGTGTCGAAATAGTTCTTAACGGGGTCGTAATTAGTAGGGGCAGCGATAACCACGAAGTCGGCATCCTTATAGGCAGACTTGCCATCAAGTGTGGCAACGAGGTTTAATGGCTTTTCTGCCAAATACTTCTCAATGTAATCATCCTGGATGGGAGAAATCTTATTGTTGAGCTTCTCCACCTTTTCGGGGATTACGTCTACTGCTGTTACATGATGATGCTGCGACAGAAGGGTCGCAATACTAAGTCCTACGTAGCCGGTGCCGGCTACAGCGATTTTGATGTCTTTAAAATCTCGCATATTTTGAGTTTTGAATTTTGAATTTTGAATTTTGAGTTGTCGCCGTTGGCGATTTTGAATTGTTCAATTTTGAGTTTTGAATTTTGAGTTTTGAGTTTTGAATTATCGGCGAAGCCGATTGTGAATTGTTCAATTTTGATTTTTGAATTAGGACTTTTCAATTCAACATTGAACAATTCCTAATGCGCATAGCGCACAATTCAAAATTCAAAACTCAAAACTCAAAATTCAAACAGGTATCCGTAGTTGTTTTGCAGGACCTCGAACTCTGATTCGCAGCGGTTGTGGAACTCTATGTCGGTGGTCTTGAATTTCGTTATAGTCTTAGCAATTTCTTCCATTATGGTGCGTCCTGCTTTGAAGATGGGGATGAGTTGAGTCTTTAAGGAGGGGAGGAAAGGAGCATAGTAGTAGCCAATTTCTTCTATCATAAAATAGAAGGTGGAGTAGGCGTCCTTTAAATCCAGTTTCTTGTCGCGCACATCAGTAAGAGTTTGATTGCGTAGGATGTTGATGTTCTCCACTTGAGCCGCCACCTCTTGCATGGTCTTCACACGATGGAAGAAGCAGTCGATAAAGGCGTTGCGCTCATGCAGGTTGCGCTTGTAGAAAAACTCTCGTTCCTTCTTGTCGGCTTCGTTTTTGTGAACCTCCACAAAACGCTCGGCATGAATGCCTGATAATGCCACAGCCATACCACCGACATCCATGACCAGCTTGCGGTCGCGAGCTATGCGTATGACATAACCTTCGAGTCCGGCATGGTCGCCAGTAACGATGCGAAGTAGAGTGCGATTCTTGGAATAATAAACAAAAGGACGAAGAAGGAAACGGATGCGCTCGGGTTCGGTCTCAGCCACACGCATGAAAGGCTCCATCTGGTTGCAGGGGATAGTTGCAGGCTTCCCAGTACTGCAATTCTTGCAGAGCCTATGCTGCGGCATCTCTGTATTAAGATAATTCTGTATCTCTTTGGGATTGCCTTGAATGAAGACCAAACCACTGACAGTAGGTTTTTCCACCTCGCGTACGCCACCTTTGTCTCTATGGCGAGGCATATACTTGATGGTTTTATGAATGAAGTAGGTGAGACCATCTCTTTTGAGTTTCTCCTCGCACCACATAACCTTAGTGTGATGAATAAAGAGGTAGCACCAAGAAACGGGAGTGTATTTATCCTCACTATTATCTGCGACTTTAGAACTTGTTGCAGCCTTCGCTTCAGGGCATATCTCTACCTCTGAACCAGTCAGTTTGTCTGGCTCAGAAACGTGTGTGCCCTCTGGAAATCTGTTGCTCTCAGAAGCTTGAGAACGTTTAGTTTCGTCGGCTGTAGATAGAGAAACCGTGCAATCCTGCTTCATAATCTCCCCGCTACTTTATGTCACTGTTAGCTGCCATCACTTGAGATGGCGGTGCCATTTTCATAATAGCATTATTCATAAGTCTATACTATCTGTGGCTTTGTGTCTCGATGTGTTAATGTACTGTTTTCACATGATAAAACAGTATCTATTATGCAAAAGTACTATTTTTCCTGCATTTCTTACCATTTTTGAATGAGAAAGTTTAACAAAAATCGGATATTCCTCAGAGATGTTTCACAAATGAAGGCATTCAAAGCTATAAAAGCACTTATTCTCAGTATACTTTCTCTTTGTGCATGTTTTATCATGTGAAAACATGCACTCCAAACTTCCATTTGTTAAACACTACTTTCTCTTTTTTCTTAGACTTTGCCATATATAAAAAGGCAGAAAATACTTGTTTTTCCTGCCTTTTTTTAAGCGCATCACCCCT
The DNA here is from genome assembly GCA_934203355.1 of uncultured Prevotella sp. Taxonomy (GTDB): domain Bacteria; phylum Bacteroidota; class Bacteroidia; order Bacteroidales; family Bacteroidaceae; genus Prevotella. The sequence continues at coordinate 4,329 of CAKPZC010000036.1, forward strand.
CAATTCTTTTTATAATTCTCTTGTTGGCTTCGTTGATTTTGGATATATCGATAGAGCTTAGATACACTTGTGTTGTCTTTAAGTAATAATGTCCCATACCCTCGCTGATTGTGCCGATGGGTATGTCAATATCCCTTGCCAGACTTGCCCATGAGTGGCGTGCGACATAAGTGGTGAGTGGCATTTTTAGTTTTGCCATTTCTCCAATCTTCTTCAAAGCCCGGTTGATGTTTATCTGCATGCGTTGGTATTGCTGATATTCCGTGCCGTCCTCCTTCGTGATGATAGGAAACAGAAACGAGCTGTTGGCAGTTTGAAGGGCATAGCGGTCTAATATTTTTTGTTGAGCCTTTTCCCATTCCACAATCAGGCATTGGTTGGTCTTCTTGCGGCAATAAGTCCACATGCCATTCTTGAGGTTGCTCTTTCGCAGAAAGGCAATATCCACGAAAGGCATTCCCCGCATATAGAAGCTAAACATAAATATGTCGCGGGCGAGAGCTATAGTGGAGTCTTTAGGCAGTTGAAGATTTGCTATCACCTTAAGTTTCTTTTCGCTGATAGCCCGTTTGGCAGTCTTGACGTAAGACAGTCGTACACGGCTGAACAGATTGGTAGAGCTCAGTAGCCCTTCTGACGCAGCCCTATATAATAAGGTGTGGAGTGTGCGCAGATAGCAACGTATGCTGTTCTGTTTCAATTGTCGGTCGATGAGCCAAGCCTCGTAGCACTCTATCATGTCGGGTGTGAGTTCGTCGAAAGTTAAATCCACATTCTCACGGAAAGCCTTGAAGCGTCGATAGGCATTGTCGTAGGTGCGGGCAGTGCCTTGTCGCTTCATCTGCACTTTCTTGGCTACCTGCTCCTGTAGGAACACAAATACAGTCTTGAGGGATTGTTCTTTGCTGAAGGCTTCGCATAGGTCTTCCACGGTATACACTTCGTGACTGTTTTCCATTCGGTCGATGACAGACTGCCACCGCTTGAAAGCCAAGTCGATTTTATACTGCATAAGAGATAGTGCCGCCTTACGGTTGCCTACAGAAGATACAACGATAGATTGCGCCCGTTCGTCCCACTCGTTTTGAAAAATGTGGTGCTCGGTACTAATACATTTCACCTTGCGTTTGTGAATTACTTGATAGTATAATGTGCCCTCGGTATTAGGTAAAGACGAGGTGCGAAATTTGAGTTTAATTGTTGCCATATTGTTATTGGGAGTTATTGGGAGTTATTGGGAGTTATTGGAAGTTATTGGAAGTTATTGGGAGTTATTGGAAGTTATTGGAAGTTATTGGAAGTTATTGGAAGTTATTGGAAGATAACTCGCTTCGCTCGTGAAGTTTCCTTGAGCTTCGCGAAAAACTTCTTTAATTCCATTAACTTCTGAATTTGCAAAAGTTCAACTATGTAAAAAAAGCGAAAGAGCCAAGTGAAAACATCACCTGGCTCTTTCGTCAATAAATGGTTATTTGCTATGTGTTAGACATTCCGTCTTTTTTCGTAATAGTATTGTCCCTTATGCTTAGTTCTCCAACCAAATGAAATAGCTTTTGTAGGACAGTGATGATAGCATGAGAAGCATGTGAGGCATTTGCCGTTATGCAGCCATGTAGGTAGGTCGCCTTTGTTGCATTCGATGTCGCCAACGGGGCACACCGAGGCACATTTGCCACAATGCAGGCAGCGGTTGGCATCGACATGGAAAGGGCGGTCGGTAATGAGTTGGTTGATAAACACAGAACCAATGATGCGGCTATTGATGCGTGGCCAATTGCCAATAGTAAGGTCGCGTATGCCAGCAGTGTGGTTAGAGATGTCGTTGATGAAGTCGGCGAGACGTCGGTCGGCAGCATATTTTTTCTCTGCTTCCCGTTGTGGAGTGTCTACATCCATAAACGGCAGTCCGACATACGACTCAGGCATAATCAGAGAAATGCAACTCTGGAGGCTAACGCCAATAAGACTGAGGTCGTGCTCAAAGATCTTCATAGCCTCGCCCACAGTGTCGCCAGCCGTGCACACGGCATAGCAATAGTGGTTGTGAGAGTTGCTGATGCGTAGCTTGCTGATGAATCGGCGCACATTGAGAGGTGGTCGCCATCCGTGGACCGGAAAAAAGAATCCAACACTCTCGCCAGGTTTCAATTCGAAATCGTAAGTGACGTTATGGTTGGAATCATGTTGGTTGCAGTCGTTGTCATTGACGTTGTAGGGCAAAGAGGCGATGTTGATGAGAGAGTCGCCAGTAGCCTCGGCAACCTTCTGGGCAGCCCATAGGGTGTTGCCAGTGCATGAGAAATAGAAAATCATAAGAAAATAGTATCAAAAAAATGGGCAGAGATTGAATTAAATCCCTGCCCTTAGATTTTATGTGTTTGCAATGTTCGATTTACTTAGCTTCCTCCATTACGCCTTCAATATAGAGTCGTGTGAGCTCTATCGCGCCGTTAGTGCGCACGGTGATGGTTTTTTTGAAGTGTCCAGGAATAGCACCCTTGCCATTGTAGGTGACTTTGATTTCGCCCTTTTCGCCTGGCTTGATAGGAGTCTTGGTGTAGGACGGCACTGTGCATCCGCAACTTGCCACAGCCTGATTGATTACGAGCGGTGCATTTCCGGTGTTGGTGAACGAGAACACACACTTTTGTACAGGCTCCTTTTCGGAGAATTTGCCGAAGTTGTTGATAATCTTCTCAAATTTGATTGATGCCTGCTTAGTCTGTCCCATGGCGAATGAAAAACCAGCCATGAACATAACGAACACGATCAAAAATTTTTTCATATTTCTTTACTTTAAAATTGTTTTCAGAATGTAGTTGCTTGTATGATGTTTAAAAAATCATTGCAAATTTACAATAAAGAATTATGTATGGAATATATTCTGATATTTTTTTACATTTATTATGTTAAATACACCTGCTTCTTTATCCTTGTTAACTCATTTGCCCATTCACTTCACGAGCGAAGCGAGTAGTCTTCCCCCTAACTTCCCCTAACACCCTCTAACTCCCTCTACCAGCTTTCGCTTGCGAAACTGAAATAAATGTTATAAAAATATGTGAGAAATTTGGTGGTTCGGAATAAACGCTATAACTTTGTGCAACAAAAGAGAAAGCAAATACGCGGCAAGCGAAAACAAAAACAATACAATATAAAAATGTATAGAACAAACACTTGTGGAGAGCTTCGCCTCTCTGATGCCGGCAAGACAGTGACTCTCGCCGGATGGGTACAGCGTGTGAGAAAGATGGGCGGCATGATTTTTGTCGACTTGCGCGACCGTTATGGCATCACACAGCTTGTCTTCAACGACTCTGACGATAGCGAACTCTGTTCGCGCGCAGGAAAACTTGGACGTGAATACTGCATCCAGGTTACTGGAAAGGTGAGCGAGCGCGAGAGCAAGAACGCCAATCTTCCTACTGGCGACATCGAGATTATCGCCGATGAACTGAATATTCTCTCAGAGAGTGCCACACCTCCATTCACTATCGAGGACAACACCGATGGCGGCGATGACATCAGAATGAAGTATCGCTATCTCGACTTGCGCCGTCCAGTGGTTCGCAAGAACCTTGAGTTGCGCCACCGCATGACAATTCTTATCCGCAACTTCCTCGACTCAAAGAACTTCATCGAGGTGGAGACACCTATTCTTATTGGCTCAACACCTGAGGGAGCACGCGACTTTGTTGTGCCTTCACGCATGAATCCTGGTCAGTTCTATGCTCTGCCACAGAGTCCGCAGACGCTGAAGCAGCTGCTTATGGTGAGCGGTTTCGACCGTTACTTCCAGATAGCCAAGTGTTTCCGCGACGAGGACCTTCGTGCCGACCGTCAGCCAGAGTTCACACAGATAGATTGCGAGATGTCGTTTGTTGACCAAGACGATGTGATAAACCTCTTCGAGGACATGGCTCGCCATCTGTTTAAAGAGGTGCTCAACGTGGAGCTTCCTGCAAAGCTTCAGCAGATGACATGGCACGAGGCAATGCGCCGCTTCGGTAGCGACAAGCCCGACTTGCGCTTCGGAATGGAGTTTGTGGAACTTATGGACGACTTGAAGGGCACAGGCTCATTCTCGGTGTTCAACGATGCAGCCTACATTGGTGGTATATGTGTGCCAGGATGTGCCAACTACACCCGCAAGCAGCTGGATCAGATAACCGACTTCGTAAAGCGTCCACAGGTGGGAGCAAAGGGACTGGTCTACATCAAGTTTAACGAGGATGGCACAGTGAAGTCGTCGGTAGACAAGTTCTACTCGCCAGAAGTGCTCGCCAAGGTGAAAGAGACAACAGGAGCAAAGGATGGCGACCTGGTGCTCATTCTTTCTGGCGACAACGCCAACAAGACACGTGTGCAGCTATGCACCCTGCGTCTTGAGATGGGCGACCGTCTTGGATTGCGCGACAAGAACAAGTTTGAGTGTCTATGGATTGTCGACTTCCCATTGTTTGAGTGGAGCGACGAGGAGCAGCGCTTGATGGCTACACACCATCCGTTCACAATGCCTAACCCCGACGACATACCATTGCTCGACGAGCATCCAGAGCAGGTGCGTGCTAAGGCATACGACTTTGTTTGCAACGGCATCGAGGTTGGTGGCGGCAGTCTGCGTATACACGACAGCAAGTTGCAGGAGAAGATGTTTGGCATACTCGGATTCACCGAGGAGAGAGCCATGGCACAGTTTGGCTTCCTAATCAACGCTTTCAAGTATGGAGCACCGCCTCACGCAGGTCTTGCATTCGGACTCGACCGCTTTGTTTCAATTCTGGCTGGTCTTGACTCAATACGCGACTGCATAGCATTCCCGAAAAACAACAGCGGTCGCGACGTGATGCTCGAATGTCCAGCTCCGCTTGACCCCAAGCAGCTCGACGAGCTTCAGCTAAAGGTAGATTTGAAGGAGAATAAGCAGTAATAGCCAATAGCTTTACAGGCAAAATAATGATGCGGACAATCATAGGCATATAATTGCTATGGTTGCCCGCATTTGTTGTGTCTTGACATGAAAAGAGTTGACCTAAGTCAAAAAAATAAGTTGGAAGCCTTCTGTATTGAGGGAATTGGCAATTTTTAGCAAAAGTCGTAAAGAATATTAAAAAAAAATGACTACTTTTGCTAAAAGTAAACTTCAAGATCGTAGAGATTAAGAGGATATTTAATGTTTTTATACTAAATTATGACAGAAAAGAAAGCAACAAAAAAGACTGCAACAAAAAAGACAGCAGTAGCGAAGACAACTACTACCAAGCGTGCAACTACCAAGAAGGTGGAAGTAGCTGTAAGCGCAGAGAATGCTGGTTTCCGTGCCGGTGACGTTTATCAGGCGTTGGCAGCAGCAGAGAAGCCGTTGAGCGTAGCCGAGATAGCAAAGGCTGCAAACATCAGCACCGAGGAGGTTTATCTCGGAACAGGCTGGCTCTTGAAAGAAGGCAAGGTGAAAAACGAGGAGAATCTCGTCACATTGGCTTAATTTCTCAACAAGACAACGAGAAAATCAATTAAATAAAGGGGCTGCATACATATCGGATATAAGGTATGTTTACAGCCTCTTTTTATATTTCCACGCACTAATGAAGTACGAGAGAGACATATTAGAGATACTATGTGAGGCAGGCGAGGACGGATTGTCTTTGCACAAGATAGTCTTGCATGTATACAACAGCCACAATACACTGTTCGCTCCGGTAGATTATAACGAAGTATACCGATTGGTGAGCAATTGGCTGTCGCGCAGCTCGAAAGGAGCCGGCTCGATGGTATGTCGTAGTGGAAGGCGTGGTTACTACCATATAAATCTTAAGTCGAGCAGGGCGTGTCACTTATTTCTGGACTTTTGTGAAGAGTGTGAAAGTGGGAGTAAAGTTGCTGGTAAAGACACGACAGACCGCCAATTAGCTTTATTTGACGACATATAACCATGTTGTATTTGTTTTTTTAAGATTTTGTAATCTTTTCTCATAAAAAAATCGTCTATTCTGATTGATTTTGCCTATCTTTGCACATCATTCATATTGTTATATTATCATGCATACTTAATATGCTGAAATAATCATAAAAATCTGAAACTTTTAAAACTTGACTATATGGCACAAATAAATAATCATCTGGTGATAATGGCAGGTGGAGTGGGTAGCCGTTTTTGGCCTATGAGCAGTGTGGACTGTCCTAAACAGTTTATAGACATTCTGGGAGTGGGACGTTCGCTTCTGCAGCTCACCTACGACCGCTTCAAGGGAATATGCCCAGACGAGAACGTATGGGTGGTGACAAATCAAAAATATGAGACCCTTGTGAGGGAGCAGTTGCCAAATGTGCCTGCCGACCACGTGTTGCTTGAACCTTGTCGCCGCAATACAGCACCATGTATTGCATATGTTAGCTGGCGAATAAAGTCGCAAGACCCTAAAGCCAATGTGGTGGTGACTCCGAGCGACCATATTGTGGCAGACGGAGATGAGTTCAGACGCATTATAAAGACATGTATGAAGTTCACGGCAGAGACAGATGCCATTGTGACGTTGGGAATGTCGCCCACACGTCCGGAGACAGGCTACGGATATATACAAGCCGACTTGTCGACAGCGTCGCCTCGCAACCGTGAGATATACCGTATAGATTCGTTCCGCGAGAAGCCCGACTTGCAGACAGCCAAGGAGTATATCTCGCACAAGAACTACTTCTGGAATGCAGGTATATTCATTTGGAGCGTGTCGACAATAGTGAACGCTTTCAGAGTGTATTGCCCACCAATGAGCAAGATATTCGAGAGTATGCTCGACATATATGGTACTCCCGACGAGCAGGAGCAGATAAATGTGCGCTATCCAGAATGTGAGAACATCTCGGTTGACTATGCCATTATGGAAAAGGCAGAGGAGATTTTTGTATGTCCGGCAAACTTCGGATGGAGCGATCTTGGCACATGGACATCATTGTTGCTGCAGACCAAGCACGACCTTTATGGCAACACGGTGATAGGCGACAACGTGAATCTATACGACACGCACAACTGTGTGGTTCACACAACCCAGGAGAAGAAGGTTGTGGTGCAGGGATTGGATGGTTATGTGATAGCCGAGAAGGACGACTCGTTGCTAATATGCAAGTTGTCGGAGGAGCAACGCATACGACAGTTTGCTGAGGGATAAAACAACAATAGATAAAACAAAAGGGGATGCGATTCATATTTCGCATCCCCTTTAATTTTATTTCTTCTTCAGGCCCTTGTAAGCAAGGAAAGCCACAATGACAACAGCCAGCGCTAACAGCACATAGCCTATTTCGTGGCTGTATTTAATAGCTTGCAGATAGACATCATGAGTGGTTTTGTAGTCGGTGTATTTATATATACTCCAACCAATCATTGCAAGCACAGTGTTCCATACACCAGCACCTAACGTGGTGTAGAGCAAGAACTTGTCGACACGCATTCCAGAAAGACCAGCAGGAATACTGATGAGTTGGCGTACGGCAGGTACCAAGCGTCCGAAAAAAGTAGATGTGGCACCATGGTCGCGGAAGAAAGCCTCTGCCTTTTCCACCTTTTCGCGGTCGATGAGACACATATGACCTATGCGACTATCGGCAAAGCGATAAATGATAGGACGTCCCAACCATTTGGCAAGATAATAGTTGATAAGAGCACCTATATCGGCACCAATAGTTGCAAACACCACAACGAGCACAAAAGTCATGTTGCTCTCGGGGTCCATAGCTTTCCATGCTGCGGGAGGTACAACCACCTCAGACGGGAAAGGAATGAAAGAACTCTCAATAGCCATAAACAGCGTCACAACCCAATAGTTGAGGTTGTTGAGAATCCAAAGGAATAGTTCTGCTGAATTCATTGTCGGTATTGTTTTTCGGATTTATTCTTCTGATTTATTCTGCTGCTTTCCAATCTCGTAGTCGTAGTAATCCTTCGGGTCCATGCCTTCGGGAAACTCGTCGCCAAGAATCTTGCGAGCCTCCGTAGGGTTGATTTCGCAAGCCGTCTTCAGGCATTTCAAGTATTCGTCGTGCTTATTGGTGTTCAGGCAGCAAGATGCGAGATAGGCCATACCATCGTCGCCAGGGTTATGGTGCATTTCGGTATAAGCCTTAAACATTCTGTAGGCAATCGTAGGATAACCACAGTCGTAAACAGAGATAGCAATTCGGAAGAAAATCTCGTGAGAGAACGAAGAAGCTTTTAGTGCTTCAAGAAAACACGTGATAGCCTCCTTGATGCGTCCGTGTTCCAAGAGAATATGTCCACGAACCACATAAGCTTCGTTGCGGTTGGTCTCGCTCTGCATCATAGCCTCGTCGATGCAATTGAGAGCTTCCTCAGTGCGGTCGAGTTGTGAGTAGGTGAACGCCAGACATTGCAACACTTCTGATGTGCTTGCATTCTGTCGTCGCAAAACTTTCAGAGCCTCCTCATAATGAGACAGAGCCTCCTTAGCCTTGCCAGTGTTGAGCAGGCAGTTGCCAATGAAGAGCGACGCAGCACCCTCGTCGGGGCATAGTTTGTGGAAACGCTCATAGTATTTCAACGCTTCGGTAAAGTTACCGAGCGAGAAAAGACCATTGGCTTTATTAAGAATAGCCTCCTCGTCGTTAGGGTTGATGGCAATAGAGAATTCGCTTGACGTGATGGCGTCGTTGATGCGATTTCCCATAAATTGTGTTGACGCGAGCGAATTCCAGTAACGTCCAGAGTAGGGGTCTTCGTCGAGCAGCTGTTCGAAAATCTGTTGGCTTTGCTCATAATCGCCCTTCGCGAAAGCAATGCGTGCCTTAACCTCACGATAGTCGGCAAGGTCGTGTTCGTCGGAGCGTTCGAGCCATTCGGCAGCCTTGTCGGGAATATTATAATCGATAAGGAGCAATGCGACATCAAGAATATAGTCGGGCACGTCGTCCTCGTCGATTAGTTCCATATTTTCGAGTAGGAATTGGTCGGCTTCATCAATTTTCTTCTCGGCAATCATAATCTCGGCATGGAGATAGATGCAGTCGAGATCGAGTTGGTCGTCGATAAGGTCTACATAATGGCGTGCGGCATTAATATTATTCTCGTCGATAAGAGCTATACGTCCACGGAAGACAAGAGGCATAGCAGCTCCCGGATGCAGTCGCATGGCAAAGTCGAGAGTGCTGACGGCATCTTGCAGACGTCCTTGCTTATAGTAGAACTCTGAGATGTCGGTCAGTTCGTCTGTCTCATAATACTCTTCGCGTCCGGCTGCCTTAGCTTCCTCATATCGGCGCAGTGTATTGCGGAATTCCTTGCTGTTGAAATATTTCTCTTTGTCGTCCATTTAATGAGTTATTCAAGTTTCGCAAGTTCTGAGAATTCAGTAGTTAAAGGGAGGGTGTGTCAAAATAGAAGTTAACGGAAGTTTGGGCTTCGCCCGAAGTTAACGGAAGTTCTTGCCTTAGCAAGAACTCCCATCCATCGTAGATGGATTAACTTCTTCTTAACTTCCTCTAACTCCTATTTTGACACATCCTCCTGTGTACTTCTGCCCTTTCAGGGCGTGCTGCTTAGACTTTTGACACACCCTCCCTTTCGCTTGCGAAACTTAGGGTATTACTTGTTCTGTTTTGCCCAAGTGTCTTTTAGTCCGACGGTCTTGTTGAACACAAGGTTGTCGGCAGTAGAGTCGAGGTCGGCCATGAAATAGCCTATACGCTGGAACTGCAGATATTCGCCTGGCTTACGTTCGGCAGCATACTCCTCTACGTAGCAATTGTCGATAGTCTTTAGGCTGTCGGGATTGAGTAGTTCGTGGAACTCTCGCTCGTCGGCACCAAGGTCGGCAACAGTGAAGAGACGGTCGTAGATGCGCACCTGAGCCTTATTGCAATGGTCGGCTGATACCCAATGTAGAGTGCCTTTCACCTTGCGGTTGGCACCTTCCATTCCGCTCTTGCTTGTAGGATCGTATTCTGCCTGAATCTCGATGATATTGCCGTCGGAGTCCTTGGTGCATCCAGTGCACTTCACAATATAAGCATTCTTAAGGCGTACCTCCTTGCCAGGAGTCATGCGGAAGAATTTCTTAGGAGCGTCCTCCATGAAGTCGTCGCGCTCAATCCAGAGATTCTTTGAGAAAGTGATGGTGTGTGTGCCATCAGCCTCGTTCTCGGGATTGTTGATAGCCTCCATCTCCTCAGTCTCGCCTTCGGGATAGTTTGTGATGACGAGTTTGACAGGGTCGAGCACAGCCGAAACACGCAATGAACGCTTGTTAAGGTCTTCGCGCACGGCAGCCTCGAGCAGAGCCATCTCGTTGAGAGCATCGAACTTGGTGTAGCCGATAGAGTCGATAAACTTGCGTATAGACTCGGGAGAATAGCCACGGCGACGCATGCCCGACAATGTAGGCATACGAGGGTCGTCCCATCCAGCCACAACACCCTCGTTAACAAGAGCCAGAAGCTTGCGCTTCGACATCATAGTGTAGGTGAGGTTAAGACGGTTGAACTCAATCTGTCGTGGACGGAAGTCGTGGATGTTCTCGGTCTCGCCGCGCATCTCCTTCAAGTAGTCAATGAACTTGTCGTATAATGGGCGGTGGGGAACAAACTCCAGTGTGCAGATAGAGTGGGTGACACCCTCGAAGAAGTCGCTCTGTCCATGGGCGAAGTCATACATTGGGTAAGCATTCCACTTTGTTCCAGTGCGGTGGTGAGGAGTGTGTATGATACGATAGATGATAGGATCGCGGAAGTGCATGTTGGGATTAGCCATGTCGAGTTTTGCGCGCAAAACCATGCTACCTTCAACAGCCTCGGGAGTATTCATCTTGTTGAACAGTTCGAGGTTTTCCTCAACAGGACGGTTGCGGAAAGGCGACTCCACACCAGGAGTAGTTGGTGTGCCTTTCTGTTCGGCAATCTGCTCGGCGGTCTGCTCGTCGATATAAGCATGACCATTCTTAATCATCCACACGGCGAAATCCCAGAGGTCGTCGAAATAGTCGGAGGCATAATAAATGTTGCCCCACTTGAATCCGAGCCATGAGATATCGTTGAGAATATTTTCTACATATTCGTTGTTCTCCTTAGTAGGGTTAGTGTCGTCGAATCGCAGGTTGCACACGCCATTATACTTCTCTGCCACTCCAAAGTCCATGCATATAGCTTTGGCATGTCCAATGTGCAGGTATCCATTAGGCTCTGGCGGGAAACGTGTCTGTATACGTCCACCGTTCTTGCCTTCGGCGAGGTCCTGTTCTACGAGCTGTTCGACAAAACTCAAGCTTTTCTTTTCTTCAATTGGTTTTTCTTCTGTAATTGCCATATATTTATGTTTTTATTTTTTTCTTCTATACAATAATAAGGTGCAAAGTTACTGTAAATTGGAGACAATACAAAGAAAACTTGTTTGTTTTTGTGGTTTCTTTGTATTGTTGAATTATTAATATAGTTTTCCCTGCCAAGTTTGGCGTCGTTTCATCTCATTGACGAGTCGATTGGTGAACTCATAGTTTTTCAGTCCCCATTTGGGAGCTATGAGCAAATTGGCAGGCGATTGACTTACAAACCTTTCGACAACCATGTCGGGTCGGAGATGTTCCAGAAACCTTATGCACAGGTCGATGTATTCGTCGGCAGTGTATAGGTGGAAAGGCGAAGTGGAATATTCCTCAGCCAGTTTTGTGTCGCGTATGATTTGTAGCTGGTGGAGCTTTAGAATATCAAGAGGAAGCGAGGATATTATGGATGCTTGCTGAATGTTATCGTCAGCCGATTCGCCAGGTAGACCAAAGATAATGTGGCCACCGGTGAGAATGCCTCGCTCGTGTGTGTCGCAAACAGCCTTTCGGGAGCACTCAAAAGAATGTCCTCGGTTTACGCGTAATAGAGTTAGGTCGTTAACCGACTCAATGCCATATTCCACAACAAGATGAGTATGAAGATTGAGTTCGGCAAGATAGTCGAGCAATGAGTCGTCGACACAGTCGGGACGAGTGCCAATGACAAGACCCACGACATCCTCTTGCTCCAGAGCCTCCTCGTAGCGTCGGCGCAGGGTGTCGAGTGGGGCATAAGTGTTACTATAAGCCTGGAAGTAGGCAAGATATTTCATAGTGGGATATTTGCTGGCAAAGAACCGTTTGCCTTCCTCAATTTGCTTGGCAATAGATATCGACGGTTGGCAATACGATGGGTTGAAAGTGCGGTTGTCGCAGAAAGTGCATCCGCCATGCGACACCTTTCCGTCGCGGTTGGGACATGAAAAACCCGCATCGATGCTTATCTTCTGTACCCTAAAAGGGAACTGACTGCGCATCCATGCGCCATAGTCATTATATAATTGTTGTGGCATTTGACTAACTTTAATGATTTCGTTATGCAAATGTACGGAAAAAATTATAACTTTGCAAATAACTATGCAAGTAGCTGGTCGACAAGTAAGTTTGTTGACATGTATTCTTCTTTAAAATGACAAACTAATAATTTATAAATAATGAAACGTTTAATATTAACAATCACTGCATTACTTATGTTAGTAACAGTAATGCCTGCTGCCGGCAAACTCACTATAGCCGACATTACAGGAGGCAAGTTTGCAGCCAAGACAGTGAATGGCATCAATCCAATCGAGGGAACCGACACCTATGCACGTATCAGCGACGACGGCAAGCGTGTGGAGAGCTATTCGTTCAAGACAGGCAAGCGTGTCGGCACACTCTTTGACGTGGACAACACCATGGGGAAGAAGATTGACGGTTTCGACGACTACATTCTCTCGCCCGACGGCAAGCGCATGCTCATTCAGACACAGACAAAGCGCATCTATCGTCGTTCGTTCACTGCCGTATTCTATATTTACAACATAGCCTCGCGCAAACTTGAGACTTTGAGCGATGGTGGACCTCAGCAGGTTCCTACATGGTCGGAAGACGGAATGCAGGTGGCTTTCGTGCGCGAGGGCAATATCTATCTTGTGAAGTTGCTTTACGACAATGCCGAGGTGCAGGTGACAAAGGACGGAAAGTTTAACGAGGTAATCAACGGATTGCCCGACTGGGTGAACGAGGAAGAATTTGGATTCAACAGCGCACTAACGTTCAATGCCGATGGAACCATGCTTTGCTGGCTACGTTTCGACGAGTCGAAGGTGAAGACCTATTCGTTGCAGATGTATAAAGGAATGAAGCCAGAGAAGATGGAGAATGCCGACTATCCAGGCTACTATTCGTATAAATACCCGAAGGCAGGTGAGGTGAACAGTGATGTGAGCGCATGGAGCTATGACATCAAGAGTCATAAGATAAACCGTCTGCAGGTGCCGATGGACAAAGATGGATACATGCCTCGCATCAAGACCACCAACGACCCAGCAAAGGTGATTGTATACACCATGAATCGCCATCAGGACCAGTTCTGTATTTATGGTGTGAATCCACGCAGCACAGTTGCTAAGCTTATCATCAAGGAGTCGGTGCCAAAGTATGTGCAAGAGGCAGCAATGTCGAACACACTTATCGTTGGCAATAACATATTGTTGCCCAGCGACCGTTCGGGATATATGAATCTTTATGTCTATAACATGAACGGACAGTTGCAGCGTACGATAGGTGGTAAGTTTGACATAACCGATGTGTATGGCTATGACGCCAAGACAGGCGATGTGTTCTATCAGGCAGCAGCACTTGGAGCCACCGACCGTCAGGTGTATGTGGCACATAAAAATGGCAAAACCACACGACTCACCGACCGTGAAGGCTGGAACACGGCACTGTTCTCGGGCGACTACCAGTACTTCATCAACAATTGGAGCGATTACAACACACCTTATGTATATACAACTCGCACACGTGAAGGAAAGACAATATCTACTCTGCAGGACAACAGCCAGCTGAAGAGTCTTATTAAAGAATATGGATTCTGCAAGCGCGAGCCGTTCTCGTTCACTACCTCGGAGGGTGTGGTGCTAAATGGATGGATGCTAAAGCCGCAGAACTTCGATGCTTCCAAGAAATACCCAGTTATCATGCACCAGTATAGCGGTCCTGGCAGTCAGCAGGTGATGAATTCATGGAACGCAGGTTCGATGGGTCAGGGCGGAGCTTTCGACTCTTATCTGTCAGAGCAGGGATTTATCCTTGTTTGTGTTGACGGACGCGGAACAGGCGGTAGAGGCGCAGAGTTTGAGAAGTGCACCTATTTGAAGCTTGGCGAACTTGAGTCGAAAGACCAGGTGGAAGCAGCTATCTATCTTGGTTCGCTTCCATACGTAGACAAGGAACGCATAGGAATTTGGGGTTGGAGCTTTGGCGGATTCAACACTCTTATGAGTATGAGCGAGGGACGCCCCGTGTTCCGTGCCGGTGTCTCAATAGCACCACCTACCAACTGGAAGTTCTACGACACAATCTACACCGAGCGTTATATGCGCACACCAAAAGAGAACCCCGAGGGTTATGCTACAAATCCTATAGAGCGAGCCTCGAAACTCCATGGTGCCCTGCTTGTATGTCATGGAACAGCAGATGATAATGTGCATCCGCAGAACGCATACGAATATTCAGAGGCTCTTGTTCAAGCAGACAAGGATTTCCGTGAGCTTCTATACACCAATCGCAACCATAGCATCACGGGGGGAAACACACGCAATCATCTCTTGCGTCAGGTGGCACAGTTCTTTGTCACAGAACTAAAGTAACGGGAATACAGAAGTAAAGTGACCGTTGTAAAACAAAAATGAAGTTATGAAATATTATGTAGCCAATTTCAACATTGGTTGTGATTCTGAACTTCTTCAGACGTCTCGCGAGCTACTGTCGGCAGCAGCCTGCGAGGCGGGCTTTGAGGCATTCGAGGACACAGACAATGGAATTTCGGGATATGTTCAGCGCCAGTTGTTCGACAAGGAAGCGCTTGATTCGGCAATAGCCGACTATATGCCCGAGGGAGTGTCTGTGGAATATGAGGTGGTTGAAGTGCCCGATCAGGATTGGAATCAAGGTTGGGAAGACGAGGGCTTTGAGCCTATCGGGGTGTCGGACAATCTTGTAGTATACGATGCTAAGCACACCGACCGCACGATGTTTGCAGGTGACGACGGCGTAATGCGTATTTTCATAGAGGCACGCAACGCTTTCGGAACTGGAACCCATCAGACAACACGTATGATATTGCGCCGTCTGTTGTCGATGAATATGCAGGGAAAGAAAGTGCTCGACTGCGGTTGTGGTACTGGTATTTTGGGCATTGTGGCATCGCGCCTTGGTGCTGAGGCTGTTCTCGGATACGACATCGACGAATGGAGTTCGGAAAATGCAAAACACAACGCCATGCTTAATGGTGTAGACAATATGCATGTCATGCTTGGCGACGCTTCGGTGTTGTCGGAAGTCGACGATAAGTTTGATGTTGTTATTGCGAATATCAACCGCAATATTCTTATTAACGACATGGCGGTGTTTCGCAGCAAAATGAAAGCTAATGGGCAACTCATACTAAGTGGTTTTTACACGTCGGACGTGCCAATGCTTGAACAGGCAGCCATGGAACATGGCATGAAGTTGCACGATGTTGTAGAAGATGAGGATTGGGCGTGCGCTTTGTTCACACTTTAGTTTTACACCTTATTATATATATAGAGAGAGGGAGTATAGTGACCTAAATGAGTTCACCATACTCCCTCTTGGTTTCCAATAGTAAGTTTTTTCATGTCGTAGAACGAACCATTGTATATGTTGAAGTCTACATAGCCTTTAATACCCGGCAAACGCCCCACATCAGTATGTTGCCAGAACTTCCATGGACCCTTGTATTCCACTTTGTCAACATAGTAGTGGGCTATCCAATAGGGATAGTCGTCGAAAACAGGAGTGTTGAGATATTTCTCCTTGAATTTATAATAAGTGTAGATGATAGGCTTCACGTGATACCTGTCTTCCACGATGTGTAGCCATGTGAGCACGTCGCGTTGGAAATCCTCGGTTGTTTTGTCGGCAGGTTTATGCTCAACATCGAGAACAGGCGGCAGGTCGCCGTCTTCGAGACGAACCGTTTTGAGAAAGTGATAAGCCTGAGCACGTGCCGACGACTTGTTGCTCCAGAAGTGGTAGGCCCCTCGTATATAACCATATTCGCGGGCTTGGCTGAAATTCTTTTCGAATTTGTCGTCAACGCGTGTAGAGCCTTCAGTCGACTTAATCATGATAAACCTTAATTGGCATCCCTCGATACTTGCTCCCCGAAGACGTTCCCAGTCGATGTCGCCTTGATAGTGGGAAATGTCAATGCCGTGTATCTCGTAACCAGCGGGATAATTAGCGTCGCCATAGAGCGCGCGCCAACGGAATCCTGTAGGACTGACAAAGAACGAGTAGAACAACCATATGTAAAGGCATACCACAGCAATGCCACCAGTCCACCACGCAGCTCTCGGATTGCGAGCGAGTATGGCAGATATGGCAGAACGCTTCTTTAGCGTCTTGCGTTTCCGGGTAGGGCGTCTTTTAGGACGATTGGACTCATTCATTCGATTGACTGTTATGTGTTAACGAAAAAAGAGCAGAATGACCGATGCCACTCTGCTCTCTATATTATCAGTAACTCAGTCTGGAGTTATAGCATTATGCAAGTTTGGATTACTTGCCCTGCTCAAGCTTCAGAGTGATAGTTGTCTGGTCGCAAACTTCTGCCGGACCCCAGTACTGAACAGGACCAGGATAAACATAGCATGAGTTCTTAGCCCACTCCTCGCGGTGAGCAGCGAAGAACTTGAACGGAGCACCGTCGAGCTCAACGAGAGCCTTGCGGATAACTGGCTTGTTGGCACCGTTACGACGCTCGATGTTCATCAT
>CAKPZC010000037.1 GCA_934203355.1 uncultured Prevotella sp.
TCTTAGGGTCGGCATAGATGCGGAATACAGAGTAGTCGCAAGTCTGGCGCGGCCACATCCAGTTGTCGGTCTCGCCTCCGAACTTACCCATCGACTTCGGGATAGTGAACACCAGTCGCAGGTCGTTGAAAGTGCGGTAGGTAGTGGCGAAATACTTGTTGCCCTCGTAGAACGGCTTAATCTCAAGGTCGAGACTTGGGTCCTTGGCGTGTACTTCCTTAATCATCTCGTTCTCAACCTCGTTGAGCAGTTTGGCGCGCTCTTCGTTGTTCATGTTCTTGATGCCGCGCTTCTCCAGTTCGGGAGTGATGTCCTTCTGCTCCACCATGAAGCTCACGAACATGCCCTCGTTGGGCAGCTCGTCGGCGTAGGTCTTAGCATAGAAGCCATTGAGCATGTAGTCGTGCTCCACGGTAGAATGAGAGCGGATAGCCTCGAAGCCACAGTGGTGGTTGGTGAACACGAGTCCGTCGGGCGAGACCACAACACCCGAGCAGTAGCCCGAGAAGTTGACCACCGACTTCATTATGGCATCGTCGGCCTGATAGAGTTTCTCGTAAGGAGCCGAGAAACCATAGGTCTTCATTTGCTCATACACTGCTGTAGGCAGATTGTAGAGCGTCCACATGCCTTCGTCGGCATGAGCGGCAGCGCCAGGCAACAGCATGGCGGCTGCGAGGAGTAAGTTCTTTTTGTTCATAAATTGTTTTGTTATCGGATAATTTAATTCTACTTGAAATATTTCCCCACAACCGGAAGACTCTTGAGTGGCAGGTCGTGATAGACGATATGTGCCACGAACATGATGATGAGCAGTGTGTTGACAGCGAGAGCCCACAGTTGCGGCAGATGTTCGTTGGCGAGATTCATACCCACATAGAAGAGGGCTGTTATTGCCACGTAGACAGCGATGGACTTGAGTGGATAGTTGATGGGATACTTCTTCTGGCCCACGAGATACGACAGCACCATAGCCGTGCCATAGCCTGCCACTCCGCCCCATGCACAAGCCATATAGCTGTACTTAGGCACGAATAGCACATTGACAGCCACAAGCACCACGCATCCGGCGGCAGAGAACCAAGCTCCGTAGATGGTCTTGTCGATGAGTTTATACCAGAACGAGAGGTTGAAGTAGATGCCCATCATTATTTCGGCTGCCATGACGATGGGCACCACGCGCAGTCCGGGCCAGTAGCTCTGGTTGGGGATGATGAAGCGCAGAATGTCGAGGTAGGCAATGACCACGAGGAACGCCAGCAGGGTGAAGATGATGAAATACTTCATTGCCTTGGCATAGGTGTCGCGGTTGTCCTTGTCCTTAGCCTTGCCGAAGACGAACGGCTCGTAGGCATATCGGAACGCCTGGGTTATCATTGCCATTATCATGGCTATCTTGGTGGCAGCTCCATATATGCCGAGCTGTGTCTTCTCGTCCACGCCCTCGTAGAGGTAGGGGAAGATGATCTTGTCGAGAGTCTGGTTGAGTATGCCAGCAATGCCAAGCACGAGCAGAGGCCATGCGTAGCGGAGCATGCGTCGCCACAGTTTGGTGTCGAAGCGCCATCGGAAGCCTGTAAGCTCGCGCCAGAAGCAGAGCAGCACCACAGCCGTGCATACAAGATTTATGTAGAACACCATGCCGACGTCCACCGTGAAATGCTCGTCGTAGAGCCCAAAGGGGTTGAGCTTCATGGCAGGCAGTACGATGAGATACATGAGGTTGAGCACGATGTTGAGAATGATGTTGACAAGCTGGAGTGTGGCAAACTTTATCGCCTTCTTCTGATAGCGCAGGTAGGCGAAGGGTATGCACTTGAAGGCATCAATAGCCACACATACGAACATCACAGCCACCCACGACTCATGGTCGGGATATTTCATGAAGGTGGCAATCTGTGGCAGAAAGGCGAAAACGAGTGCCACAAATAGGGCTGCTGTGGAACCGACCGATATGAGCACCGTGGAATAGACGGATTGCGGATTTTCGTCGGTCTTGTTGACGTAGCGGAAGAAGGTAGTCTCCATGCCGTAGGTAAGGATGACGAGCAAAAGCGCCGTGTAGGCGTAGATATTTGTGACGACACCGTATTGGCCGCCGCTCGCGGCGAAGGCTGTCGTCTGGATAGGCACCAGCAGATAGTTGATGAAACGGCCAGCAATGCTGCTGAGACCGTAGATGGCGGTGTCTTTAGCAAGAGATTTTAAATTTGCCATATTGTTGATGAAATTATTAAGTTTTTTTTTGAGGGGTTGGGGTGGTAGGTTTAGTAGGGGTGGTAGGTTTAGTAGGTTTGGTAGGTTTAGTAGGTTTGGTAGGTGGCTGGCGTCTACTATACCTACTAAACTTACTATACCTACTAAACTTACATCACCTACTTCTTATTCCTCCAGTCCACTCTCGCCTTATATCTCTGTTCTTTTATGCCTCCTTCCTCCAAAAACTTGCGGTTCTGGTAGTCGATGAGGCCTCGGAGCATGGCGAGAGTCTGATGAATCACTATGAGGGCTATGTTGGCTATTTCTTCGGCGCAGCGGCCCTCTATCTGTCTTCTGTACCATGCACAGTCGTTATGGCGTCGGCATAGAGGCTGTGCCATACGGTATTTGGGGTGCTGCGGCCCCCAAATTTCAAGACCGTGGTTGCGCAGATAGTCCTTGTAGTCTTCTTTCAGTTCCTCAAGACTACCTTTGGCAATCACCGTGAGCTTATGCTCAATCTCGGTAGAACCCTCAGCGTCGCTGTAGCCCTCGACAATGTTTTGCTTGCCCGATCGAGCTGCCTGCTGCATCTGGTCGACCGTGCGGTCGTGACTGCGGTCGAGAAAACACGACACAAAATAGAAAGTGATGTCGTAGACACACTCCGACTTGCGGAAGACTATTAGGGTCTTGTAGCTGTCGGGCTGGTTGGTGGGGTGGGTGAAAGGATTTTGAAGCATAGGAAAAGGAGAAATGATGATTAATAGGCAGTGGTCATGCGAAGAACATGTAGCATATAGCTATCGCCGCTATAACCCCAGCGAGGTCGGCGAGCAAACCGCATGCCACAGCGTGACGAGTGTAGCGCACACCAATGCTGCCGAAGTAGACGGCGAGAATGTAGAAGGTGGTGTCGGTGGAACCCTGAAACACACACGAGAGACGACCCACGAACGAGTCGGCACCGTAGGTGGTCATGGCATCGACCATCATGCCACGAGCCCCACTGCCCGAGAGGGGCTTCATAAGAGCCGTGGGCAACGCTCCCACGAAATCGGTGTTGCCACCAAGCACGCCTACCAACCACTTGATGGCGTTGATGAGCATGTCCATGGCACCCGACGCACGGAACACACCTATGCCAACAAGTATAGCCACAAGATAGGGGATGATTCTGATGGCAGTGGTGAACCCGTCCTTGGCACCCTCGATGAAGGCATCGTAGACGTTCACCTTCTTGCGCAAGCCGGCAAGTATGAACACCACTATGATGAGCATAAGCAGTATGTTTGCTACCGATGTGCTCACCAAGTTCATCTGAGTCTTGTCCATCTGGGCGAACCCCCATATGATGGTAGCTATCACCGCCGACATGCCGCCAAGAGTGAGCAACATGGTGCGGTTGAGAAGATTTATGCGCTGATAGAGCGATGTCACTACTATGCCTGCCACTGTCGAGAAGAATGTGGCGAGGAGTATAGGCACAAAGATGTCGGTGGGCTGCGCAGCCCCCATCTGAGCGCGGTAGACCATTATCGACACGGGGATGAGCGTCAGTCCCGACGTGTTGAGCACGAGGAACATAATCATAGGATTGGTGGCGGTGTCTTTCTTGGTGTTGAGCTCTTGAAGCTGTTCCATGGCGCGGAGTCCGAGCGGAGTAGCCGCATTGTCGAGACCGAGCATGTTGGCGGCTATGTTCATGAATATGCTACCCGTGACGGGATGGCCCTTGGGGATGTCGGGGAATAGTTTGGTGAAAACGGGCGATAGCACCCGCGCCAGAACATTGACTACGCCTCCCTTCTCGCCAATTTTCATTATGCCGAGCCACAGCGATAGCACACCAGTGAGTCCGAGCGAAATCTCGAAGGCAGTCTTCGAAGTGTCGAAGGTGGAATTGATGATAGCCGGAAACACCTCGGTGTCGCCCATGAACACAAGTCTTGCGACGGCTATGCAGAAGGCGATGAGGAAGAAGGCTATCCATATATAGTTGAGTACCATAATTAAAAAATGAGTGGTTTTAATTATGCAAAAGTACATCAATAAATCGAGAATCAGCCTATGGTAGGAGATAAAACACCCAAACAGCGTGTTTTTATACGTAAAAATCCAACACAGGCAATGTTGTTGGATGAAAAAAAAGACAACATAGACAACCTTTTGAATGCTGCGGTTGTCTATGTTGTCATTAGTTTTTATTACATCACTACAATCTTGCGTGTTGTGCCATCGGCATAGCGCACGATGTTGATGCCCTTCTGTGGTGTGGAGAGCTTCATGCCGTCGAGAGTGTAGTAGCCACAAATAGTCTTGTCGCTGTTGTTGGCAGACTCAAGGCTTATACCAGTGGCAGGAGTAGCCATAATCTTCACCTCGTCGAGGAAGAAGCGTCCCTTCTCGGATTCGAAGGTGATGCTTACAGAACCCTTGCCAGTGAGAGTGGTGGTGAACTCAGTCCACTCGCCCCTTGTCATAGTTACTGACTTGTCAGAGATAGTGGCGTTGGTGGCAGAGAGGTTGAGCAGAGTGCCGTCGGCATCGTCGTTCCATGCGCCAGCCTTGAATGTGAGTGTTGCGCTGCCGTTCATCAGGAACGATGGCGAAGTGGCGATGCCGCGGAAAGATGAAGTGCCGAGACGCAGACACTCGCTACCCGCATAAATTTTGGTGTTCGGGCTGGTCCATGCCTTGTGTCCATCCTCGTACTTAGGAGCTGTGGCACCAGAGAAGTCGCTCCAGAGTCCGTCGTTGCCGCCCTTGCCGTTGCAGAGGTTGAACGACTCAGTGTAGAGCACGTCGTTAAGTCCAGGAGAGTCGCTCTTCACGGGTATGAACGACATTGAGGCAGTGGCCTTGTCTTCGGAGATTGCAATTTTCTTAATCTCCACGTGCATGAAGTTGGTGCCGTCGGCGTTGGTGTTATACAACTTGGCAGCAGGCTTGGATGTGGCGCAGAGACTGTCGTTTCTGCTATTGGTCTTTATATAAGGATAGAGAGCATCATTAAGAATCTCGCGGTTGTTGGCGTGGAAGATAGTGAGACGCTGGTGGTCGTTGGTCTTATACTTGCCATTTTGCACATAAGTGCCATTGTTAGAGTTAGGCACGTTATAATCCCAGATGTCGGGATCGTAGTCGAGGTGAGTGATCATCACGCCCTCGTCGGGCAATTCCATATCCCAGCCGGTCTTCTTGCGATATTCCACGATGTAGGCCTCGTCGTCGTTCATCTTGTTCTTGATGATGTAAGCGTCGCCGTGCTCGCTAATCGGCTTCAATCCCTCGACGTTTTCAGTCTCGGTGATGAAAGTCATGTCGTGCATAGTAATCCATCCGCACTCGTTCTTCTCGAATGCGCTGTAGCCAGTAGGAATCCATCCGTCGCCGTTGTAGCTACCCATATCCATGAGGTCGTATTGGCTCATGCCGAACCATCCACCGTAGCCAGTGTCGTAGAGGTCGGCGAATCCCATACAATGGGAGAACTCATGGCAGAAAGTACCGATGCCGTTGTTGCCGTTAGTGCCGTTGAGCTCGCAGCTACATGCATAGGTGTTGACCTTCACTCCGTCGAGTTTGAGAGCCTTGCCATAGTCGCTCTGCTTGAGATAGTACATATGCGGCCAAATGGTGCTTGTAGAACCACCGTCGGCTTCGCCCTTGCCAGCATAGAGCACGAACACCTGGTCGACCTCGCCGTCGCCGTCCCAGTCGTACTGTGAGAAGTCAATGCCATCCTCATGGGCAGCCATACAAGCCTCGACAATCATCTCGCCTGGGTGCTTGTCGTTGCCGTAAGCGTCGTTCTTTCCGTAGTAAGAGTAGTTGTTCTCCATGGTGTAGGGACCTACGACATCGAAGTCGATGTCGAACTGTCCTGCGCTCTGTGCTCTGAAGTAGTCGCGCACGGAGCCTATGGCCTTGTCGGACTTATATCCAACGCCGTTGACCATTTCCTTGTAGAGGTTTATATCGTTGACATCCTGGAACTTGCGGTTGGGATAGTCGATGAGAATCACGATGCCCTTCTTTGTGCCCTGGAACACGCTCTTGTCGTTGGGGTGTCCGATGCGTGCTGCTCGCTTTGCGCCAGTCTGTACCACACTGCGTCGAGCAGCTGCTCTGCTGGCGAGTTTTTCGGAGTGTTCAGCCGAGATAAGGCTGTAGAGACCAGTGTTTTCGTCGAGCTGATAGCGTGAGCCATCTTCAGCCTGAAGCCAGTGCATGTACTCATCGCCAGCGAGTTGCACACGAGCTGTGCCGCCATTGGCGAGTTGGATAGTTTGCCATTGTCCGCGTTTTGCCGGGACTGCGCTTGCGCTTGCCGCAGCTGCCAAAAGGATGGCTGAAAGTAGTAAATGTTTCATAAAGAAGTTAACGATGTTTGTATTATTTTCAGTGTATTTCTATCAGTGTCTTCATGTAAATGAAGACCTTGCAAAATTACAAAAAAAATATGCATATCCATAAAGATTGACTATTTTTAAACTATTAGTAGTCAATTATATTGATTTTTCTATGTACATTTGTGCGATATTGTAGAAAATAGGATATGAAAACAAGAATCTTAACATTTTTAATAATAGTGTTGTGCAGTGTTGCGGCTGTGGCACAGACGGGTAATAATGTTAAGCCCGAAGACCGCAATGTGGATATGGATGTGCCCACGTTTGTGCCAATGGTGAAGGTGGGCAAGGTGATGCAGGACGGTGACAGCATACAATATGTGGAGTTGAACCCGCTTTATGTGTATCCGGAGCCAACATTCAAGAATGCGAGTCAGCGTCAGGCATACAACCGTCTGGTGGCAAACGTGAAGAAGGTGCTACCTATAGCCAAGGAGGTGAACGCCATAATAATAGAGACCTATGAGTATCTGCAGACCCTGCCCAACAAGAAAGCCAAGGACGAGCACATGAAACTCGTGGAGAAGGATATACGCAAACGCTACACTCCGCGCATGAAGAAACTGACGTATGCTCAAGGCAAACTGCTCATAAAACTCGTCTACCGCGAGTGTGACTCGTCGTCGTATCAATTGATTCAGGCTTTTCTGGGACCGATACGAGCTGGATTCTATCAGGCTTTCGCCGCCCTCTTCGGTGCGTCGCTCACAAAGAAGTATGATGCTGAAGGAGTGGACAGATACACAGAGCGTATCGTGAGACAGGTGGAGGCAGGACAGTTGTAGATTTTTTTTAGTTGACGAGTTTTTTTTTTAGTTGACGAGTTGACAAGTTGACGAGCTGCGTGTTGGCGAGTCTCCTCGTCTACTTGTCTCTTGCCTCTTGTCAACTTATCTCTTGTCTCTCGTCAACTATTATCTTGTCAACTCGTTAACTCGTCAACTTGTCAACTCTTAAAAAACTATGCCATTTCAATTTTAGTTTTTAGCCCTTTTATTTTAGCTCCGGCGGCGCGCTTCACCACATTTGGTGCGAGAAGTCGGTTTACAGCCACGTATGCATAACGCTCGTAGACGTCGATGCGTCCGATGTCGCTGCCGTTGAGTCCGCATATCTTGCATAGAAAGCCTAATATGTCGCCTTTCGACACCTTGTCTTTCTTACCTTTACCAATATATAATGTAGCCATGCGTGGAGAAGGCACGTTTTTGGTGGTGTCGGGCAGTTGGTATTCCTCAACAGTGGTGGTGATATACTCGGGAGTATGCTCCTCGGGACCGAGAATCATGAAGGCTCGTCCTGTGGCTTCCCATCTGCCAGTGCGTCCGGTGCGATGCACAAACTCGTCCTCGCCTACTGGAAGGTTGTAGTGGATGATATTGGCAACATCAGGAATGTCGAGTCCGCGTGCAGCAAGGTCGGTGCCCACGAGCACATTGACCGACTGGTTGGCGAAGCGATAGACAGCCTCCTCGCGTTGGCGCTGGTCCATGCCTCCGTGGAACTCACTGATGGCGAAGCCCTCGTCGCTCAGGAAACGTGCGGTGCGCTCAACGCCGTCGCGGTAGTTGAGGAACACAATCGACTGCGCGTCGCCGAAGTCGCGCAGCATACGTGAGAGAGTGAGCAACTTGTCCTTTTCGGGTGAGTTGACGATATAGAGTCCGATGCGGTCGGGTGTTGTCTCGCTGTCGTCGAGGAAGTCAATGCGTTCGGTGCGTCCCATGCGCACAAACGAAGGCATCTCCTCGGCATCGGTGGCAGAGAGCAGTATGCGTCGCTCCACATTAGGCAAGCTCTCCACAGCCTTCTGCATCTCGGCGCGGAAACCCATACGCAGACACTTGTCGAACTCGTCGATGACAAGCCACTTGATGCGTTCGGTAGAGAAGTTGAGTTTGTCGATGTGGTCGTTGAGACGGCCTGGAGTGGCAAACACTATCTGTGGACGGGTGCGCATGATGGTGCGGTGCTCGTCCATTGTGGCGCGACCACCGTAGAGAGCTGCCGAGCGAAAGCCACTGCCCATACGCTGAAGCACGTCGTTGGACTGCATGGCGAGCTCGCGGCTTGGCACTATCACCACAGCCTGTACCTCGTCGAGCTGTGGGTCGAGGCGGCTTACAACGGGAAGAAGATAGGCGAGAGTCTTGCCGCTGCCAGTAGGAGCAAGCACTATGACGTCGCGGTCGGTGTGGAGCACGGCGTGGATGGTGGCTTCCTGCATCGGGTTGAGCGACTCGATGCGGAGCTTTTGGAGGGATTGGGTTATTGACATGATTTTTTTTGAGATTTTTTTTGGTGTTGGTAGGTGGGGTAGGTTTGGTAGGTTATTCCTTTTGCAGTATTTTCATATATTCCTTATACGTGATGAACCTGCCTCCCATAGACTTGAGGTGAGGGGTCTCGAACTGGCAGTCAATCATCAGTCCGCCATGCTCCTGCATTAGTCTGGCGAGATGTATTAGGGCGAGTTTGCTGGCACTGGGGGCAAGCGAGAACATGCTCTCGCCAAAGAAACAGCGGCCGATGGTCACACCATAGAGTCCACCGACAAGTCGGTCGGACTCCCATACCTCTACGCTCTGTGCAAAGCCCTGACGGTGGAGCTCGGTGTAGGCGTGTATCATCTCGTCGCCAAGCCATGCTCCTGCCTCATGGATGCGCAGTTGGGAGCAGTTGCGTATCACCGCGTCGAAGTTCTCACCAATCGACACCTCATACTTGCCGCTGTTCATCAGAGTGCGCATGGAATGCGACACGTGAATCTCGTCGGGGAAAATGACAAAACGGTCCTGCGGGCAGTACCACAATATCTCACGGTTGTGGCGAAACGAATACCACGGGAAAATGCCGTTGCTGTAGGCCAGTAGCAGACGGTCGACCGAGAGGTCGCCGCCCACACACAGCAGTCCGTCAGGCTCGACGTTGACAGGACGCGGAAAAATAAGTTCTTTGCCAATACGGTAGATCATATAATATATGTTTATTTATTGGTCGTCACCTTTAGTTCATCACCACTGCGCTCCACAATGGCGTTGCCACCCTTCTTGAGCCGTCCGAATAGAATCTCGCGCATGAGCAAAGGCTTAAGCATCTGTCCGATGACGCGGTCGATTTGGCGTGCTCCGTATTCGGAAGTGAATCCGCGGTTGAGCAACAGCGAGCGTGCCTCGTCGCTGAGGCTGAGGCTCACGTTTTTGGCGGTGAGCTTGGCGCGCAGTAGGGAGAGTTTCTTGTCGAGGATGAGCGATGCCATGTCGCGGCTCATGTCGTTGAATACCACTATGTCGTTGAGGCGGTTGATGAACTCGGGTTTAAAAGTCTTCTTCACCTGAGCGAGCATAGCCTCGCCGCGCGACACATTACCAGCAAATCCGATACTTGCCCTCGACGCATACTGCGCTCCGGCGTTAGATGTCATGATAATAATCACATTGCGCAGGTCGGCTTTCTGTCCGCGGTTGTCGGTGAGCGAGGCATAATCCATCATCTGAAGGAAAATGTTGTAGATGTCGGGATGCGCCTTCTCAATCTCGTCGAAGAGCAGCACACAGTTGGGAGTCTTGCGGATGGCATCGGTGAGCAGCCCGCCGTCGTCGTAGCCCACATATCCCGCTGGAGAGCCGATGAGTTTAGAGACGGCATGTTTTTCGGTATACTCGCTCATGTCGAACCTAACGAGGCTCACGCCGAGTCGCTGAGCCAGCACACGTGCCACCTCGGTCTTGCCAACACCAGTGGGTCCGACGAAGAGCAGGCTTGCCAGTGGCTTGTCCTCGTCGCCGAGTCCAGCCTTTGCCATCTGCACAGCCTCCACCACCTCGCCGACAGCCTTGTCCTGCCCGAATATTTCGCTTCGCATGTCGCTGTCGAGCGTGGCGAGAGCATCATTGGAAGCCTCCTTCAGCACCGCAGCATCGATTTTGCACATCTTGGCGAGCAAGTCGGTCAATAGCCGGCAGTCAACGGACTGTCTTTTCTGCTTAGTCAGAGGGTGGGTCTCGCGGTAGGCTCCCGCCTCGTCGATGAGGTCGATAGCCTTGTCGGGTAGGAATCGTCCAGTGAGGTGGCGTGCAGTCTGTCGCACGGCAAACTCAATGCAGTCGGGCGCGTACTTCACCCCGTGGAATTTCTCGTAGCCCTTGATTAGTCCGTTGAGGATTCGAATGGTGTCGTCGATGGACGGTTCGTTGATGTCGATTTGTTGAAATCGCCTCACAAGCGACTTCTGCTTGGCAATATAGCGGTTGTACTCGTCGTAGGTGGTAGAGCCAATGAACCTTATCTGTCCGCCCTCAAGATAAGGCTTGAGCATGTTGGATGCGTCGAGAGAGGCATCGCCACCGTTGCGTCCAGCCCCCACAAGATTGTGGATTTCGTCGATGTAGAGAATGGCGTTGCCCTCCTGTGAGAGACCTATCATCACCTGCTTGATGCGTTTCTCGAAGTCGCCCCGAAACTGCGTGCCAGCAATCATCGTTCCCATGTCCATCATGTAGACATGAGCCCCACGCAATCGTTGCGGTACGTTGCCGCTCTCGATGAGTGACGTTAGTCCGTAGACCAGTGCCGTCTTGCCCACACCCGATTCGCCCACATGCAGTGGGTTGTTCTTGTCCTTGCGACACAGCACCTGGATAGTGCGTTCCAGTTCCTGCTCGCGTCCGATAAGAGGGTTATGGGTCTTGTAGGTGTCGTTGAGGCAGGTGACAAGCTGTCGCCACGGTGCCTCGGTATCCATGAACTCGTCTTGGGAGTCTTCGTCATAAAACTCGTCCATGCCATAAAATGATAGCAGACAACTCAAGAACTCGCCTTGATTATCGCCTATATATTTGTTGAGTATATAAGAAGCCGTTGACTCCTGAAGCATGAAAAGTGCTGCCGTGATGTGGGGCACTTCGATAGTGTCGCATTCGGCATGTTGCGCCTGTATTACGGCTAATGACATCATCTCCGAAAACTGTTCCGAGCCATCAATATTATAATCTACATGTTGGGGCACCGTCTCCATATTGTTAAAGCACTTGAGGAGCTCTATGCGTATGTCGTCGGAGCTGACACCACACTCATTCAAGGCGTTGATAAAAGGCTGTTGCTTGTTGAAGGCAAACAGCACATGCTCAGGTGTGAGGAACTCATGGCGTAGGGTATAACATACCCTAATGGCTTCCTTGATAACATAAGCCGTGTTTTCACTGTTTTCCAAAAGAATATAAGTTATTTAGAAAATGAATAATAGTTGAAACAAAAATCTTCTGCGTCGACCGATTACTCGGGTTTGCACTCCAGACGCAGTGGAAAGTTCTGGTCGCGTGCCATCATCGTTGCCTTGCGCACTTTAGACGCAGCCACGTCGTAGCTATATACACCCACGATAGCACTGCCGCATTGATGGACCTTGAGCATTAGCGTTTCAGCCTCGATGTGAGTCTTGAAAAATACGGATGTGAGCACAAGCACCACAAAATCCATTGTGGTGAAGTCGTCGTTGTAGATAATCACTTTATAGCGGCGCGGCTCGCGTAGGTTGGTATGCGTGCGGTCGCGCACAGAAGTTTGTTCATTTGCCATAGTGCTACAAATCTACAAATAATTTTTTGAATCGCCCGATAATAAACCAATAAAAAAAGAGAGCCGTAAAGAAAAATAGGATAAATAACTTGTTGCTTTATTAATTTTTAATTATATTTGCAAACGAAAGTAAACAATGTGCTTAAATATCCCATATTTGTGGCGAAATGGAGCACTTGAAAACATGAGATTTATTAACAGAGATAAAAACTTAAACTGACAAATTATGAAGAAATTAGGTTTGGCAAAATCCATGTTGTTGGCAGCAATGATGCTTGTCGGCGCTGGTACCGCAACAGCACAGGACGACAACTTTTATGGAATAGGCAATCGCATTGCCGTAGGTGTAGGAGTGGGAACCGAGGGTATCGGTATTGACGCAGCCGTACCGTTCTCGAAATATGTGCAAGCACGTGTGGGAGTGAACATCATGCCCAATATCAATATCAACGCCGATGCCACCGTTTCGGGTGAGGGCTACAGCGGTAATATGGACATCAAAGGTAAGTTCTCGCGTACAACGTTCGACGTGAAGTTTGACGTATATCCGTTTGCAAACTCCAATCCATTCTTTGTTACTGCTGGTTTCTCGGCAGGTGGCGGCGACCTTATGACCCTTGAGGGTCACAGCGAAGACCTGAAGAACCTTATCGCTCAAGGCAATGAGTATGGCATCGAGATTGGCGACTACAACATTCCGGTGGACAAGAACGGTAATGTGAATGGCGGCATCAAGGTGAGCGCCTTCCGTCCGTATTTGGGCTTAGGCTACGGTCGTCTGATTCCGAAGAAGCGTTTCGGAGCACGCGTTGAGCTTGGTGCCCAGTTTGAAGGCACCCCAAAGGTGTATGCCGATGGAGTGGGCGACCTCGACAAGGTGATGGGTCAGGACACCAACGACGATATCACTAAGTTCATGGACTACCTTAAAGTATACCCCGTGTTGAAACTCTCGATACGTGGCAGAATACTTTAAAACAGCACGAGTCTTAACTATATAGAAGGGCTAAGCCTTTACTATATAGAAAAGGACACACGAAACTTGAGAATAGAATATTTGTCTTCAACTTGAATAGGGTTGCTTAGCCCAGGCTATGCAACGGATAAAGATTGTTTCATTGAATTCAGAAGAGGCTATGGCGTGAAGCCATGGCCTCTTGTTGTTGTATGTGGTTAGTATGTGAACGAACTACCCCCGAGGAACTCCCTCAGCAGTGACGTTGGCGGTAGCACCGAATGGTCGATGGCAGAGAAGTAGCCCAGAAACTTGCGCAGTCGATAGGCCTCGGCATACTCGTCGCAGTTCTCGGGCACTCGCTCAAGCAGTGGTTCTGCCTGGGTCTTTATCGCTGCAAGCTCGTAGATCATCGCCGTGTTGAACATGGTGTCGGCATTCTCTTGATAAGGGAAAATCCACTTGTTCTCGCCTGCGCGCACCGATGCCCACCGGCGTATGGTGTCCTTTGCCGAGCATCCGCGCTGTTTGTCGTCGCGTATGATGCGGCGAAGCAGGCGGTTGTCGGTAGTGGGTATGTAGTTGTGGTCGTCGAGCAATATGGTGGTGAGAGCCGAGGCATAGACACGATACTTCAGTTGTTCGGAAATCTGTGACGTCAGCTCAGGGTTGAGTGCATGAATGCCCTCGATGACCAAGACGTCGTTGGGACGCATCTGCATCTTCACCCCACTGCGCTCGCTCTTGCCCTTAATGAAATTATATTTAGGCAGTTCTACCTCCTCGCCCTGGAACAACTGTGTGAGCTGTCGGTTGAGCAATTCAAGATTAAGGGCGTGGATAGACTCGAAGTCGTATTCGCCATGTTCGTCCTTGGGAGTAAGCTCGCGGTCGACAAAGTAGTCGTCGAGCGAGATTGGCACTGGACGTATGCCGTTGCACAGCAACTGTATGCTGAGTCGTTTGCACGTCGTGGTCTTTCCCGACGACGACGGTCCGGCTATGAGCACCATTTTTACGCTCCCCCTGCGGCTTATGTCCTCGGCAATCTGTGCTATCTTCTTCTCCTGCAAAGCCTCTGCCACATTTATCAACTCCGTGGTGTGACCCTCAGAAACAGCCTCGTTGAACAAGCCCACGGTGGAGATGCCCAGAAGATTCTGCCAGCGGTGGTGCTCCTGGAAAATCTCGAACATCTTGTCCTGGCGTATCAGTGCGCCAAGCTGTGTAGGATTTTGTGTCGAGGGGATGCGCAACAGCAGTCCGTCGTAGTACTTCTCCAATCCGAAGAGTTCCAGCTGTCCAGTGTTGGTGAGCATAGTGCCATAGAAATAGTCGATGAATCCCTGGATGTCATAATATAATGTATACAGGCGACCCGTTGTGTGCAGCAGCAGAGCCTTGTCGTGATAGCCCATCTCCTCGAACTTGCGTATAGCCTCGTCGGTTGGCACCTCATGACGGCGAATAGGAATATGCTGGCTGATGATGTCGCTCATCTCGCGTCGTATGGCGTCGGCATCCTCGCTTGTGACGGGGCGTCCAATTTGCAAGTCGCAGTAGAAACCATTGGATACGGGAATGTCGATTCTCACCCGGCTGCCCGGATAAAGTTTCTGCACCGCCTTGCACAGCACGAAGAAAAGAGTGCGCGTATAAGCTCTCAGTCCCGACGACGATGCCACATCCAAGAACTCAATATCCTTGGAGTTGTAGACACGGTAGTGCATGCCCTCCACCTTGTTATTTACTTTCGCGCAGATAGGCGGAAATGTCATTTGCAGATTTAACTGTGGAAAAATTTCAGAAAGTGTGCTCCCTATTTCGACTTTTAAACTATTTTTATTATTTTTGCAACGGATTTGTATCAACTGTTTCATTACGGTTACACATTTAAGGGTTAATACTCTGTTTATGAATGTAGCATAAGGTAAAAAGACATTATAAAAGCAAGCCATAGAAAAGGCAACCTTTATGAAAATCTTCGACCCGCAGACTTGTGATAGCAAAGATACTCCGTTTTCTCGACACAAAGTGCAATACCGCCACATAAATTTAATTAAAATATGTCGATTTGGATTTTTTTTAAGATTATCGGATCATTGGCACTCCTCATCTACGGTATGAAGGTGATGAGTGAGGCCCTCCAGAAAATGGCAGGCTCGCAGCTGCGCCACATCCTTGGAGCTATGACTACCAACCGTTTTACCGGTCTGCTGACTGGTATGTTCGTAACAGCATCGGTGCAGTCGTCGACTGCGACGACGGTGATGACTGTATCGTTTGTCAACGCCGGACTCCTGACGCTTGCCCAAGCCATCTCGGTGATAATGGGTGCCAACATCGGTACCACGTTCACGGCATGGATTATGACGCTCGGTTTCTCGTTCAATATGGCAAACCTTGTGTTCCCGGCGTTCTTCATCGCCCTGCTTCTGATATATAGAAAGAAGCAACGCTACATCGGTGACTTCCTGTTTGGTGTAGCTTTCATGTTTTTTGCCATTTCCACACTCGGCGCAACGGGCAAGGAAATGGACCTTAGTCATAACCAGACGGTTATCGACTTTTTCGCTTCATTCGATAAAGACAGTTATCTCACCATCTTCGCATTCCTCGGCATAGGTACAGTGCTCACGTTCTGTATGCAGTCGTCGGCTGCACTCATGGCCATCACCATGGTGCTCTGCTCAAGCGGAGTGTTGCCCATCTATATGGGTATAGCCCTTGTGCTGGGCGAGAACATTGGCACAACCATCACCTCGAACATCGCCGCCATGGGAGCCAACACACAGGCACGCCGTGCAGCCCTTGCACACTTGACATTCAACGTGTTTGGTGTGATTTGGGTGCTCTGCTGCTTCTATCCATTCATTGACATGGTGTGCGGATTCGTTGGCGTTGACCCCCACGCCGACCATATCGACGCCACACGCCTCTCGGTGGTGCTTGCTGCCTTCCACACCACATTCAACGTGTGTAACACGGCAGTGCTAATATGGCTCATTCCACAGATGGAGCGCTTTGTGTGCTATATTATCAAGCCGCTGGCACGTAAGGACGAGGACGACTTCCGTTTGCGCTACATCGGTGGCACATCAATCATGAAGACCCCAGAGCTCTCGGTGCTCGAAGCACAGAAGGAGATTCAGCAGTTTGCCGAGCGCATACAGCGTATGTTCGGCATGGTGCGCGAATTGCTCGGTGTGAAGGACGACACTCAGTTTAATAAGATATTCACACGCATAGAGAAATATGAGTGCATCAGCGACAACATGGAGATAGAGATAGCCAACTATCTGAACAACGTGAGCGATGCCCACCTCTCCGACGACACCAAGGCAAAGATACGTGCCATGCTGCGTGAGATTTCCGAAATAGAGTCGATAGGCGACTCATGCTACAACGTGGCACGCACAATCAGCCGCAAGCTCAAGGGTAAGGAAGACTTCACCGAGCAACAGTATGAGCACCTGCACCAGATGTTTGAGCTCACCGACGACTCGCTCACACAGATGAACGTGATGCTCACCGGTAGACGCGACAACCTCGACGTGAACCGCTCGTTCAACGTGGAGAACGAAATAAACAACTACCGCAATCAGCTGCGCTCGCAGAATATCAACGACATCAACGACCACAAGTATACCTACGCCATCGGCACAATGTATATGGACATCATATCCGAATGTGAGAAACTCGGTGACTATGTGGTTAATGTGGTGGAAGCACGCATGGGTACACGTCAGCGTGAGGCATAAACGGGGTTTTGACATAAAAAAGCCATGCATAGCAAAGAAATGATAATCATTGTTTCCTCTGAAACGATTTTTTTGAGTAACTTTGCACCCGAATATGCATATATACATAAAAAATAAATAAAAAAGCAATGATTAATTCACAAGACATCAAGATGGGAACCTGCATCCGCATGGATGGCAAGCTGTTCTTCGTCATCGACTTCCTTCACGTAAAACCAGGTAAGGGTAACACTTTCATGCGCGTTAAGCTGAAGAACGTAGTCGACGGTCGCGTTTTGGAGCGCCGCTTCGATATCAGCGAAAAGCTCGAGGATGTTCGCGTAGAGCGTCGTCCGTACCAGTACCTCTATAAGGAGGGAGAGGACTATATCTTCATGAACCAGGAGACATACGACCAGATTCCTATCGCAGGCAACCTTATCACAGGTGTTGACTTCATGAAGGAAAGCGACATCATCGAGGTTGTATCGGATGCTTCAACAGAGACAGTACTCTTCGGCGAGATGCCGGTGAAGACCAACCTCCGCGTCACACATTCAGAGCCAGGCATCAAGGGCGATACCGCAACAAATACACTCAAGCCCGCCACACTCGAGACAGGTGTAGAGATTCGTGTGCCTCTCTTCGTTAACGAAGGCGACCTCGTTCAGGTTGACACTCGCGACGGCAGCTATCTGCAGCGTGTTAAGGAATAAGTGTCTGTAAGAGCATAAAAGAGCTTTTAAAAAGAATAAAAGTAAAAGAGTAAAAAAGTAAAAAGCATTGGGGGATGACATTTTATATGGGTCCGTACTGTGCTTTCTACTTTTTTACTCTTTTTCTTTTCATACTCTTTCATCCTCTTGGTTGTTGAATATGTTTCATCGCTTTTTACTTTTATTTACCTTTCTACTCTTTTACTTTTATGAAGTATAGTTTTATAATCCCAGTATACAATCGCCCCGATGAGGTGGACGAATTGCTCGACAGTCTGACCCACCAGACAGTTAAGGACTTTGAGGTGGTAGTAGTCGAGGATGGCTCGGCTGTGCCGTGCCGCGATGTGTGCTCGAAATACGAGGCGCAACTTGATGTTCACTACTACATGAAGCCAAACAGCGGACCCGGACAGAGTCGCAACTATGGCGTGGAGAGAGCACAGGGCGAATATGTCATAATACTCGACTCCGACGTAGTGGTGCCAGAGGGTTATCTTGCCGCTGTAGAAGATGAACTGGCACGCCGACCAGCCGACGCCTTTGGCGGTCCCGACTCAGCCCATCCATCATTCACCGATACACAGAAAGCCATATCTTACTCGATGACCTCGTTCTTCACCACAGGAGGCATACGCGGAGGAAAGAAAAAACTTGACAAGTTCTATCCACGCTCGTTCAATATGGGTGTGCGCCGTGATGTATATAACCGTCTTGGAGGATTCTCGAAAATGCGATTCGGCGAGGACATCGACTTCTCCATCCGTATATTCAAGGCCAACTGCCAGTGTCGCCTGTTTCCCGAGGCTTGGGTGTGGCATAAGCGTCGCACAGACTTCGTAAAATTCTTCCGCCAGGTGTACAACTCGGGCATAGCACGCATCAACCTCTATAAGAAATATCCCGAGTCGCTGAAGATTGTTCACCTGCTACCAATGGTGTTTACGGTTGGTGTGGTGTCGCTGGGCATGGCGTTCTGTATACTCCTTGGTTTTGCCCCAGCAATTGCGTGGTTGGCCCTTGTGCCCCTTGTGCTCTATGCCCTGCTGATATTCGCCGATTCGTCGATACAAAACCGAAGCGTCAAGATAGGCGCACTCAGCATAGTTTCGGCGTTTATCCAGTTGATGGGCTATGGATTCGGATTCATCGAGTCGTGGTGGAAGAGATGCGTATGCGGTAAGTCGGAATTCTCAGCTTTTGAGAAAACATTCTATAAATAATGAATATGCCATAAACACCCTGATATGAAAACGAAGAATAACACAAAACCGTTGTCGGAAGTCATCGACGATGCGCAAAGTACACAGGGCTTCGCCATAAACCAATGGGCAGAAGAAGACCGTCCGCGCGAAAAACTCATGGCTAACGGTCCTGCCGCTTTGAGTGATTCGGAACTCCTCGCCATACTTATAGGTTCTGGCTCCACAAAAGAAAGTGCTGTGTCGTTGATGCAGCGCATACTGCGCGACTGCGATAACAACCTCAACACACTGGGGAAAATGTCGTTGTGTGAACTCATGCGCTATCGAGGCATAGGCGAGGCGAAGGCGGTGACGATACTCGCGGCATGCGAACTCGGCAAACGACGCCAAACCACAAAACCAGCATTACGCCCAGACATGGGTTCGGCGCAGGCAGTATACGACTATATGCATCCAAAAATGCAAGACCTTGACGTGGAGGAGGCATGGACGCTGTTGATGAACCAAAGATTCCGACTCATCAAGGCCGTGAGACTATCGCATGGAGGACTGTCGGAAACAGCTGTCGACGTGAGAGTGATACTGCGCGAGGCACTGCTTAACAACGCAACAGTGCTGTCGCTATGTCACAACCATCCGTCGGGCAACACACGACCAAGCGGCGACGACGACCGTCTAACATGTAAACTAAAACGCGCCTGCGAGACAATGCGTATATATATGGTTGACCATGTGATAATCACCGATGGACATTATTATAGCTATGCCGAAGAAGGAAAACTATAACAAATGCAAAATATATAAGGAAAAGTTTGGCAGAATGAAAAATAATTCGTATTTTCGTTGGCGAAACAAATAAGAGACGACAATGCTTGAAATAGGTAATTTTGTGGACTATCTGCGTTATGAGCGCAACCGCTCTGAACAAACCGTGGTGAGCTACCGCGCCGACTTGGAGGCGTTTGAAAGCTATTTCCACAGCCTTGACGCAAGTCTCAGTTTCGAGACCGTCGACACAGAGACCATACGCGACTGGATGGAGTCGATGATGGACAAAGGCAATGCCGCCACATCGATATGCCGCCGACTCAGCGCTGTGAAGTCGCTATATCGCTATGCCCTCGCAAGAGGATTCGTCGACCACGACCCCGCGCACGCCATACATGCTCCCAAACACAAGCGCAGACTGCCACAGTTTGTTGCGGAAAAAGATATGGACCGTATACTCGACTCGACGGAGTGGGGCGACGATTATATAAGTACACGCACGCGTACCATATTAATAGCGTTCTATGAAACTGGAATGCGAGTGTCGGAGCTCGTAGGTCTCGACGACAATTCAATAGACTTTGGAAGGCATGAGCTTAAAGTGCTTGGAAAAGGCAATAAGGAAAGGATAATACCTTTCGGAACAGAACTCGAACAGCAGTTGCTCACATATATAAATATGCGCGACAGCCAGTCTGTGGCAAGAACAAGCAAGGCATTATTCACCGACGATAAGGGGCGGAGAATGACCGACGGCCAAGTGCGTCGTATAGTGAAACAGCAACTGTCGGCAGTAGACACCCTGAAGAAACGCTCGCCCCACGTGCTACGTCACACATTCGCTACAGCGATGCTCAACAACGGAGCCGATCTGGAAAGCGTGCAGAAACTGCTCGGGCATAAATCGCTCTCGACAACCGAAATCTACACCCACACAACATTCGATCAATTAAGGCAAGCCTATAAAAAGGCACACCCCAGAGAATAAATATAAACATTAGTAACGACCTTAAACAAAGAAAAGGAGGACACTATGGAGATCAAGATTCAGTCAATTCACTTTGACGCTACTGAGAAACTGCAGGACTTTATCGAAAAGAAAGTCGCTAAGCTTGAAAAAACATTCGAGGACATAAAGACAGCCGAGATACAGCTCAAGGTTGTTAAGCCCGCAACAGCACAAAACAAGGAAACAAGCCTCACTGTTGGCGTACCTGGACAGACACTGTTCGTGGAGAAGACATGTGACACTTTTGAGGAGGGAGTAGACCTCTGCGTGGACGCAATGAAGGTTCAACTCACCAAATTCAAAGAAAAATCAAGAAATATGTAAAAAAAATGCCGAAAAGTTTTGGCGGTTAAAAAATAAGTTGTATCTTTGCAGCCGTTTTAGAACAAGTCCTAAATCGCGGCTTAACGGCTGCAAGGATTTTGCCTCTTTAGCTCAGTTGGCCAGAGCACGTGATTTGTAATCTCGGGGTCGTTGGTTCGA
>CAKPZC010000038.1 GCA_934203355.1 uncultured Prevotella sp.
AAAACAAAGAACGCTTGTAAATGATTAAATATCAAATATATAACTATAGTAAAGCAAATAATATCGCATCACTAGTAAAAAGAAAACTAAAACAACAACATAAAAGAAAAAAGAGAATAACAATGGCAAATTTAAGATTTGATGTTGTAGCCGACGCTTTCAAGAAGAAACCCGTCGACGTGATTGCACCGATTGAACGCCCGTCGGAGTTCTTCGGAAAGAACGTGTTCAACCGCGCCAAGATGTACAAGTATCTGCCGCGCGATGTGTATGATAAACTCGTTGACGTTATCGACAACGGTGCCCGTCTCGACCGCTCTATAGCCGACGCTGTGGCTAAGGGCATGAAGCAGTGGGCCGACGAGAACGGAGTGACCCACTACACACACTGGTTTCAGCCTCTTACCGAAGGCACAGCCGAGAAGCACGATGCTTTCATTGAGCACGACGGCAAGGGCGGCATGATTGAGGAGTTCTCGGGCAAGTTGCTCATGCAGCAGGAGCCTGATGCCAGCTCGTTCCCCAACGGTGGTATTCGTAACACATTCGAGGCACGTGGCTATTCGGCTTGGGACCCTACATCGCCGGTGTTCATCATCGACGACACACTGTGTATTCCTACCATCTTCATATCATACACTGGCGAGGCTCTCGACTACAAGGCTCCGCTCCTGCGCTCGCTGCATGCTGTGAATGTAGCAGCCACTGATGTTTGCCACTACTTCTATCCGGAGGTGAAGAAGGTTATCTCTAACCTCGGTTGGGAGCAGGAGTACTTCCTCGTAGATGAGGGGCTGTACTCGGCACGTCCCGACCTCATGCTCACCGGACGCACACTCATGGGTCACGACTCTGCCAAGAATCAGCAGATGGACGACCACTACTTCGGAGCTATCCCTGAGCGTGTGCAGGCTTTCATGAAGGACCTTGAAATCCATGCTCTCGAACTTGGCATTCCCTGCAAGACACGTCACAACGAGGTTGCGCCCAACCAGTTTGAGTTGGCTCCTATCTTCGAGGAGACCAACCTTGCCATCGACCACAACATGCTCCTCATGTCGCTCATGAAGAAGATTGCGCGTCATCATGGTTTCCGCGTACTCTTGCACGAGAAGCCGTTTGCAGGCATCAACGGTTCGGGCAAGCACGAGAACTGGAGTCTCGCTACCGATACTGGCGTATTGCTTCACGGACCTGGCAAGACTCCGATGGACAACCTTCGCTTTATCGTGTTCATCGTTGAGACCCTTATGGCTGTATACAAGCACAACGGATTGCTCAAGGCGAGCATCATGAGTGCTACCAATGCTCATCGTCTTGGAGCCAACGAGGCTCCTCCTGCTATCATTTCGTCGTTCCTCGGTCGTCAGCTCACCGAGATTCTCTCGCGCATCGAGACATCTGACAAGGACGAACTCTTCGACATCGCTGGCAAGCAGGGATTGCAGCTCGACATTCCTGAGATTCCTGAGCTACTCGTCGACAATACCGACCGCAACCGTACATCGCCATTTGCATTCACCGGCAACCGTTTCGAGTTCCGTGCTGTAGGTTCTGAGGCTAACTGTGCTTCGGCAATGATAGTACTTAACACTGCTGTGGCTGAGGCTCTGCATGATTTCAAGAAGCGTGTTGATGCCCTTATCGAGAAGGGTCAGGATAAGGTCAGCGCAATACTCGACGTTGTACGCGAGGACGTTAAGTTCTGCAAGCCTATCCATTTCGACGGCAACGGCTACTCAGACGAGTGGGTTGAGGAGGCTAAGCGTCGCGGTCTTGACTGCGAGACTTCTTGCCCGAAAATCTTCGAGCGCTATCTCGACGAGGCTACTATCAAGATGTTTGAGAGCCAGAACGTGATGAGTCGTAAGGAACTTGAGGCACGCAACGAGGTGAAGTGGGAAACCTACACCAAGAAGATTCAGATTGAGGCACGTGTCTTCGGCGACCTCTCGATGAACCACATCATCCCTGTGTGCACCCACTATCAGAGCCAGCTTGCCAAGAACGTGCAGAGCATGTACGACATCTTCCCCGAGGAGACTGCCGCCAAGCTCACTTCGCGCAACAAGAAGATTATCGAGGAGATAGCCGAGCGCACCCAGATTATCGAGACTGGTGTGGAGGATCTCATCAATGCCCGCAAGGTGGCAAACAAGATTGAGGACGAGCACCAGAAGGCAATTGCCTATCACGACACTGTGGCTCCGAAGATGGAGGAGATTCGCTATCAGATTGACAAGCTCGAGCTCATTGTTGCCGACGAGCTTTGGACTCTGCCCAAGTATCGCGAACTGCTCTTCATACGCTAATTCAACAATAAACATATTAAACAGCTATCTATTTCTTTTATTGGTTGTTTAAGTTTCGGGGTTGCACCTTTGTGAAAGGGTGCAACCCCTTGTTGTATTTGGGTCGGCAAGCCGTGTTTTGCAGCCATACTTTGACGTTTTGGAGGGGTTTAGGCATAAAATCGGCTAAGGTTTGTCCTGCAATTGGAAATAATAGTGTAACTTTGTAACAAGTTTAGAAAATTGTAATAGGGAATATACAAAAACAACATAAAAATATGGGAAAAGTAATACTTACGGGCGACCGTCCAACCGGTAAGCTCCATCTCGGCCACTATGTTGGCTCTTTGCGCCGCCGTGTCGAGCTGCAGAATGCAGGCGACTTCGACCGCATGTTTGTTTTCATGGCCGACGTGCAGGCCCTCACCGACAATGCCGACAATCCGGAGAAAATTCGCCAGAACATCATTGAGGTGGCTCTCGACTATCTATCAGCCGGACTCGACCCTGAGAAATGCACTCTCTTCATACAAAGCCAGATTCCGGAACTCGCCGAGCTGACTACATATCTTATGAACCTCATCACCGTGTCGCGTGTGCAGCGCAATCCTACGGTGAAGACCGAGATAAAGATGCGCAATTTTGAGGCAAACATTCCTCTCGGATTCTTCTGCTACCCAGTGAGCCAGGCTGCCGACATCACGCTGTTCAAGGCCACTACTGTGCCTGCTGGCGAAGACCAGGAGCCTATGATTGAGGTGACACGCGAGCTTGTGCGCCGCTTCAATCAGACCTATGGCGAGGTGCTCGTGGAGCCCGAAATCATGCTTCCCGAGATAGCCACAGCGCGCCGTCTGCCAGGAACCGACGGCAAGGAGAAGATGTCGAAGTCGCTTGGCAACTGCATCTATCTC
This sequence comes from uncultured Prevotella sp., assembly GCA_934203355.1. Taxonomy (GTDB): domain Bacteria; phylum Bacteroidota; class Bacteroidia; order Bacteroidales; family Bacteroidaceae; genus Prevotella. The sequence goes on from CAKPZC010000038.1 coordinate 3,206, forward strand.
TCCGACTCGGCTGCCGACGTGTGGAAGAAGGTGAAGAAGATGTCGAACGGTGCGCCACGAATGAGCATGGACGAGCCGGGCAACCTTGAGGGCAACGCCGTGTTCACATATCTTGAGGCGTTCAGCACACCCGACGACTTCGCCGAGTTCTGGCCCGAATACAAGACTCTCGACGAACTGAAGGACCACTACGTGCGTGGTGGCATCGGCGACGGCACCACCAAGAAGTTCCTCAACAATGTGCTCAACAAGATGCTTGAGCCCATACGTCAGCGCCGACATGAGTTCGAGCAGGACATTCCCGAAATCTACAACATCCTGCGCAAGGGCACCGAGAAGGCACGTGAGACAGCTGCACAGACTATGGACGAGGTGCGTCGCGCCATGCAGATTGACTACTTCAACGACACAGAACTGATACGTCAGCAGGCAGAGAAGTTCAGCAAGAAATAAAAATCGAAGAAGCAAATACGACAAAAAAAGAATATATAGACGCCAAAAAGACAACATAAGAAAACCGTAGGCAACCTTGAATATCAATGGTTAGCCTACGGTTTTCTTATGTTGTCTTTTTTTTATAAGTTTTACGTTGTGCTAAAGTATGGCATCCTACCACAGCTCAATTGGCGAGAAGTCCTTGTCGGGACGTCCCATCAGATAGTAGTCGGCAAGGAAGTAGAGGTTTTCTTGAGTTATGCGTTTGCCGATTTCCTTGACATACTTGCTTGTGAAGATGTTGGCATCGGGCAGCATATTGTTGTCGATAAGTCGGCGCACAATCTCGTAGGGGAAGGCGTTGCCGCGTCCGCTGATGATGTCGAAGCAGTTCTCCTCCGCCTTTTCCGAGTTGTAGTAGGGGTTGTCGGGCGAGCAGATGCAATGTGCCATAGCCACGGTGATGCTCAGTCCTGTGTATGGGCTACCGCTTACGATGATGCCATTTTCCACAGCCTTTGGTATGGCGAAGTCCTTAGGCAACTCATAGCCAATGTTCTTGCAGAACTCCTTCACCATGTCGCAGCCGTCGGCAAATAGGAACATCGACCCGTAGCCGTTGTCCTTTAGCAGGTTGTAGTCGTGAATGGCTTGCTTGTGGTTGAAGACATCTTTGCCGTCTGCCACAGCCCTCTTGGCTTCCTTGTCGTTCTTGCATGTCTGCATGATGCCGTTGACCCACCATGCTTCACCAAATTTCACGACGCTTGCTATCATAAGGTCGTCGCTCTCGGTGAGCGGTGTGAAGTCGTCGATGTTGATTGATTGTTTTTCGATATTTATCACGTCCTTCTTGAACAGGTCTTTCACCGTGATGAAGCGGTCGTCGACTTTCTGCACCTGATAGAATCGCTTGTTGCGGAAGTCGGTCTCAGTCCACAGTTTATGGGCAGTATGGTGTTCGCTTATTTTTGCGAGCCACTCCAATGACGTGAATGCGAGCAGGTTGGTGCGGTCCATTATAGGCTGTTCCGTCTTCACGGTGTAGGCGTTCACTTCGTTGTAGTTGCCCATGTTGGCGAGCCACTGCATTGCATTGGCAAGTCGTCGGCGGTTGCCCACGTTGAAGAAGCATCCATAGTGGAACCATTCGAGCACGTTGCGGAACTCGAAGTAGTGGTTTTCGTCGGTAGGCATTGTGCACAGATACTCGTGCATTCGCTCGTTTTCGGGAGCCGTCTCATAGTCGGCATTTAGCACGTCGTAGACCATTTTGGCAGCAATCTCTAAAGGTCCGAACAGTGGCGGCACTGGTTCGGGGTTGCACTGCTGGAAGTGGTGCCACAGCAGAAATTTGATGTCGGCTATGTTGATGTCGTCCTGGTTGTAGGGTGCGCATGAACCGTCGGGATTGTTGGTTATGCTCGCCTCGCATGCAGCCCCTTCCTGATAGAACGGTATGTAAACCCCGTAGCGCTTGTGACACTCTGTTGTGAATGTCTTCCATATGCAAGTGCCCGAGAGCACATCTTCGAAGTATGCGGCAATGCACAGCGCCAGGTTCTTGGCATCCTGCACGTCCTTGAATTGGTGAGGGAAACAAGCATTGTCGAGGGCGTGATATATTTTGTTAGCCAAGTCGGTGTAGTATAGGTCTACAGCCTCGACTTTCTTGTATGGATGCATAAACATCCACTCTTGAGTGAAAATAATCTTTTTCATTATATGTGTTTATTTCTTTTTCGTATAGTTGGTTTTATTGGTTCTTGCAGGTAAAAAGGGTGTGTTTGTGTTTATCTATGAGCAAAGGTAGTTATAAAAATCGAGAAGATGGGCGATAGGTTGTGCTTTTTTCCAGTCAATATATTATTTTTGTGTTGCCGTCGGCTAAAAAAAAGTTTTGTGAAAAAAAGTGACATAAGTGACATAAATCTTGCAGTGGGTTGATGCTCAGAGGTTTAACGGCTGGCAGATACATGGCAGATAGAAATAAATGACAGCCTATCTGCCAGCCGGAAGGCAGAATGTGCCAGCAACTCGAACAATTTGTGTATTGGGCTCTGGTAACTCTGTTGTTGAGTTTTGGTAACTTATGTTTTGAGTTCTGGTAACTTGGGTGTTGAGTTCTGGTAACTCTTGTTTTAGGTTCTGGTAACTCATGTCTTAGGTTTTGGTAGCCCAGGTATTGGTGTCTGAGCCTACTCAAAGTAGAAACTTAGCACTATCATCTTGGTGCGTGCCTCGCTCACCGACTGGGCAAACTTCAGTTGGTTTTTGTCGCGCAATTCGGCTGGATGCTTTGTGTCGAGCGTGTTGCCAAGGTCGTAGACAAACTTCAGCTCGGGACGCAACTTGAAGAATGGCAGGTAGAAGTCGCAACCCACACCCAACTCCAGCGCCATGGTCTGACGCTTCAGTCGCAGATAGTCGCTGCTCTTGGTGTTGAGGTTAATCATAGGCGACACGCCAGCCATAAGGTAGGGTCTGTGGTTGTTGAATCGCGGTGCGGCAAAAATAATATCTGCCGAGCAAGCTATGTATGCCGACTTCATCTCCTGGCGCGACTCTTGCGGACGTCCGTCGGTGTCGATGTTCTTTAGGTCGCGAAACACAATGTGGCGCGAACCGAAATACATCATCGGTGCCACGCGCAACTGGAAGTGCTGCGACAGTCGAAACTCGCCGAGCACGCCCACGTTTATTCCTGGGTCCCATCGGCTCTGGTCTGTGCTGACGAGGGTTTCCTGTGAGGTGCCGTCTTCGCCCGCTATCACCTGTGGTCCGGCATTTACAAGCTCCATGTCCTGCATGTGAGTGCCTATAATCACTCCGAAATGGAAGGGGCGCAAGTCGGTGTACGGACGGTTCTCGACCGTTCGCTCCTGGGCGGAGGCTACCATGAGCCATGCCACCCACATATATATAATCGTGGCTAATCGTTTCATTGTATATATAACGGAGATTTAGAAGGATTATTGCGCTAATGTATAAATAAGTTAAATTTGCTACCTACTTGTAGGTATTTCGGATAAAATCATTAACTTTGCAGCGTTCAAAAGTAGGTAGCGAGCCTATCCCCGTTGCTACTTAAAAACACTTTGCATTAACATTAATAACTATAAAAAAGAATTTTAATTATGGCTTACGTAATTGGTGACGACTGCATCGCATGCGGTACATGTATTGGCGAGTGCCCAGTAGAGGCTATCTCTGAAGGCGAAAAGTATTCTATCAACCCTGATCTCTGCACAGAGTGCGGTACATGCGCAAGCGTATGTCCTCAGGAGGCTATCAGCCTTGGCGAATAATTAGCACGCAAGGATTAAGCATCATAATCAAAAAAAAGTCTGCACCAAACGGTGCAGACTTTTTTTTGTCTATTACTATTTGCATATCTTGCGTGATTTTCCATTTACGCTCACTACATACACGCCGTGGCACAAAGCATTGCAGGCATTGTTGAGCGCGGCGCTTCCGCTGCCCTTGGCAACAGTCTTGCCCGACATGTGGGTTATGGTCCACAAGCCCGATGTCTCATGTTTCATGCTGCCGATGCCCGATGTTGAGGCTATCAGACTCTTGCCTTCGGCGTTGAGCACTGAGCAGTCGAGAGGGTTGGTGGAATTGTAGTTGGCTACAAACGCCACAACGCTCATTTGCTTCTCGTTCCAATCCTCGCTGAGTACGGTGTCGAAATGGCAGTCGTAGCCCGAAGCTATGTCCACCTTTTCGCCCCAAGTCGGTGTGAGCGACACGCGAGGCACGTGGCTATGATAGAATCCGCTGCGCGCTCCAGCCTGAGTTTCGCTGTAGAGACTGTCCTCGGTGAGGAACACATATAGGCGCACGCTGTCGGGAGTGGCTATGGGCAGTAGCTGCTTGCCCTTAACGCTAACGTTCAGGCTTCTTGTTGCTGGAGTCCAGTCGGTGGCTATGTCAACGGTGGCAAGTGCAGGGCGCTGCGACTCCACTTCGTAGATGGTCTTCAGCGTCGAAGCCGACGCCTTGAGTATCGGTGTGTCATACTGATAGATGTTGGGGAACACATCGCGCATGTCGATGCGGTCGACGAGCATGGCTGGAGCGAACTTGTTGTATGTGGGGTAGAACCATTCATACTCCACACTCTCGTCGATGGTGTATTTGTCGGTATAGAATCCGGCGTGATGGTCGATTTCCACAATGTCGTCCATGTCGCGCGTCAGTTCGTCGATGGCTTTGTGTGCCTCAGGACAAGCAGTGCACTTCTCGGTAGAGAAAGTTTCGAGCAGCACTTTGCGCGCCATGTAGCTGTTGCGACACATCAGATGGCGTGTGGTTGTCCAGTTGTCGCTCTCCACAGCGTCGGTTGCGCCGTTGACGCTCTTTATGCCCAGCCTCACGTCGTGCTCACATTCGGTATTCAGTGTCATGTGCGACAGGGCGAACGATGCCTCCTGGCGCGGTGCTACGTTTAGACCGTCTATGCTCTCCTCGCATATTTCCTCCTCACCGTCGTATAGTGCGAAGGTGAGGCTCGTCACGTTGGTAGCTCCAAGATTCTGGAATTCGCCGAATATGTCCATAGGCACGCCCGTCTTGGCATACGATGGCAGGCTGGTGTTGCCAAGTCGCACATTGTTCTCGGGTAGCGACTCGCCGCTGATGGTGGCAAGCAGCGATGCGCTGTAGCCCCCATTGTATTCCTTCCACTCGCCGTCCTTTTTCATTATATATTCAGGATTGTTGACGAGGGCAGCTCCATAGCTGAGGTATTTCACTCCGCTCACGGTGTAGCCAATGCAGAGGTCCGAGCCGTCGACAACGTAGGGTGTGGTGAGTTTGAATGTGTTCCATTTCGACGTGCTGGCGTCCACGGTCTGCTGATAGAATGGTTCTTCGCCGATGGCGTGGCTTAGGAATATGGTGATAGCCCCTCCTTGAGTTTTGTTGGCGAAGGCAATCGTCACCTCCGTGAGTCGGCAGTCCTTGTAGGCCGACATATAGTCGGAATCGTAGAAGATGGCAGAGCCCGCCGTGGCGTCGCTCTTCACGGTCTCATAGTTTGTCACCGAATTCTTGTTGTTGCCAATGGTTAGTGTGGTTTCGGCGGCAAACGCCTTAAAACCGAAAAGAACCATGAGCGCAATACCCATGATTCTAAATCCTTTGTTTGACATAAGGTTGATTTTTTTTACTGTTCTCCTTGTTTACTCATCAACTCATCAACAGTAAGTATGTGGTCATATTTATTTTTATACATGAGCTACTTTCTATAGGAGGAGGATTAGGCAAGAGTAAAACAAAGCGGGCTGAAAGCCCAATGACCTCCATAGCCCAGGGCAACGCCCTGGGTAAACGGATACAAAGCCGACCAACGCGCCCTGTAAGGGCAACTATAAAAATAATGGAATATTAAAGTTGCCCTTGCAGGGCGCATTGTCGGTAAATACCTTATACCCAGGGCGTTGCCCTGGGCTATGGAAGACTTTGGACTTTCAGCCCACATTGTATGAGTTTTGACACACCATCCTCCTATATATGTAAAGATAATTCTGAACTGTTACTTAGCAGCTCGTCAGCTCGTCAACTCGTCAACTCGTCAACGATTGACTTATAGATATTATGAAACGTTAAATCATCCCTATATATAGTGGACGACTCCCTCGTTTTTATTACCAAATCTGGGCGCGCTTCTTCTTGTCGAGGAAGAGTTTGTCGCTCTTCTTCACGTCAAACGCCTTATACCAAGCGTCGATTTGCGGCAGAGCGCCGTTCACGCGAGCCTCGGCAGGAGAGTGGGGGTCGGTCTTGATTTGGCGGTCGATGAACTCAGGACGAGCGTTGCCAGCCCATACAGTAGCCCATGAGAGGAAGAAACGCTGCTCGGGAGTGAAGCCGTCGATGGTCTTGGCAGCCGATGGGTTCTCCTTGAGCACGTTCTGCAGAGCGCGGAACGAGATGTTGAGTCCGCCGTTGTCGCCGATGTTCTCGCCGAGAGTCAAGCGGCCATTGATGTGCTTACCAGGTAGAGCCTCGATTGTCGAGAAGTAGTCGACGAGCACCTTGGTGCGTGCCTCAAAGTTCTTCTTGTCGGCAGCTGTCCACCAGTCCTTCTGGTTGCCATACTTGTCGAACTGTGAGCCCTGGTCGTCGAATCCGTGCGACATCTCATGACCGATAACGCCACCGATGCCACCATAGTTGACTGCTTCGTCGACATTGGGGTCGAAGAACGGCGGCTGCAGGATTGCTGCTGGGAAGCAAATCTCATTGGTTGTAGGGTTGTAATAAGCGTTGACAGTCTGCGGAGTCATTTGCCACTCCTTCTTGTCGACAGGCTTGTTCACCTTGCGAGCGATATAGTCCTTAGAGATGAACTGCGCTGCCACCGACATATTCTCGAAGAGCGAGAGCGACTCGTCGATATTGAGGCCGCTATAATCCTTCCATGTGTCGGGGTAGCCAATCTTCACGATGAAGTTGGCAAGCTTGTCCTGAGCCTGAGCCTTGGTGGCATCCGACATCCATGTAGCCTCAGCGATGCGCTGTGAGAGCGCCGTCTGGAGGTTCTTCACAAGAGTGATCATCATCTCCTTGCTTGATGCAGGGAAGTATTTCTCCACATAGAGCTTGCCGATAGCCTCGCCGAGGATGCCGCTAACAAGACCTGTGGCACGCTTCCAGCGCGGACGATCCTGCTGCACACCTGTCATCACGCGGCTCAACTCGAAGTCGGCCTTGCGGAAGTTGTCGTCGAGATAGGCAGTAGAGCTTGCCACGGCGTGAGCCTCGGCATAAGCCTTGAGGTCGTCGAGCGGCTCGTCGGCAAGAATCTTCTCTACCTCATGGATAGGCTCAATCTGGCCCACGTCGATATGCGAGAACGGAGGGAATCCCTGAGCAAGGAAGAAGTTGCCCCAGTCGATTCCTGGGAAGTCCTTGACGAGCTGAGCGTAAGTCATCTTATGGTAGTTGGCCTGCACGTCGCGCAGCTCCACCTGTCCCTTGCTTGCCTTGGCTATGCGTGTCTCGATGCGCATAGTGGCATCGGCCTTGCGCTGTGCCGAAGCCTCGTCGTTGCCAGCAAGAACAAGAATCTGCTTCAGATATTTGGCATATGCGTCGCGCACGGCTTTCACCTGGGCGTCGTCGGAGAGATAGTAGTCGCGCTCGCCGAGTCCCAGTCCGCCCTGTCCAAGTCCCACAAGGTTGTTGTCGGCGTCCTTCATATCGGCACCTACACCCACGCCGAACATGATGCACGAGATGCCGCGTGCGTCGAGCTGTGCTGTCACGAGTTGGTATTCGCGGCGGTCGGCAATGGCGTTGATGGTCTTGAGCATTGGCTGCAACGGGGCGGCTCCCTCGCGGTTGAGGCGCACGCTGTCCATTGCGAGGTTGTAGAGTGTGCCTATCTTCTGGCCAAGGCTACCTTTAGGCTGCTGCTTAGACGAATACTCCTCAATGAGGCCGAGAATGCGCTTCTGGTTGAGCTCCTCAAGGTCGATAAACGAGCCGTTGCGGGCGTGCTCGGCATCAAGCGGATGGGCTTTGCGCCAACCACCGATAGCATACTCGTAGAAGTCGTTGCCAGGCTTCACCGATGTGTTCATGTAGGCAGTGTTAATGCCCTTTGATGTTTGCGCTACTGCTGTCATTGAGGCAGTCAGCGAGAGTGCGAGAATCATTGACTTTACATTCATGTTGGTAAATTCTTTTGTGATTGTTCGTAACAAAGATGATTTGGATACAAAAGTACTGTTTTTAATACATATTCGAGTGTTTTTTTAGGAATAGTTAACCATAATATTTGATTTCGATTTACATAATGCCAATTGAGGCTGAAAAATTTATTCATAAAAATAGTTCTATAATTCATAAAAAAATCCTACATTTGCAACATGAACTGAAAACCAACTGGAATGATGATTAAAAAACTATTCTTCAACATACTATTACGACCTTACATGAAAGGCATATACATTCTCTCTATATGCCTATTCTCGTTGCTTGTGTCATGTGGCAAGCAACCATCCAATAGCGTCTTCATGCAAGAGCGAGCCGTGGCCGATAGCCTCACAAGTCTTATTGGCGACACCACGGAGGCGAAGGCACAACTTAAAAAATATCGTCTTGCCCAAAACAAGGCAGGCGAGATGATGGCACTAAAACAACTGGGCAAGCTCTATCGCGAAAACGACCGCTATCTCGAAGCCATCAACTGCCACCAAAAGGAATTTGCCATAGGCTCCATGATGCACGACACCATCGACATGGTGCAGGCACTCAACAGCATAGGCACCAACTTCAGGCGGTTGGGCATTCTCGACGAGGCGTCGAACTATCACTACAAGGCTCTGAAATATAGCAGCGACTATAGCGACAGCAGCGACAGCGTGGCAATGAAGAACAAGGTGATGGCTCTCAACGGCATTGGCAACATCTGCTTGGCTCTCAACGTGACGGAGACTGCCGACTCGGCGTTTAGGGCAGCCCTGGCTGGCGAACGAGAACTGGGGAGCCACCTGGGGCAGGCCATCAACTATGCCAACATAGGAGCGCTGTTCGAGAACAATGGCATGAAGGACTCGGCGTGGGCTTACTATCGGATGTCGATGAGGCACAACGTGGAGGCTAAGTCGCAGCTCGGCATTGCCTTGTGTCACAACCACTACGGACATCTCTACGAAACCGACGGCAACCTGCTCAAAGCCATCAACGAATACTCCATAGCCTACGACATAATGAGCCGAAAGGCCGACAAGTGGCATTGGCTGGAGTCGTGCCTGGCTCTGGCAAGAGCTTACGTGGCGCAGGGCGACTTCGACAACGCCAAACTGTATCTGGCTAAAGCCAAGGACGAGGCGACGAGGCAAAACTGTGCCAACCACCTTGCCGACATCTACATGCTATACTATAAACTCTACGCCAAGGGGGGTGATAACGCCAAAGCACTCAGTTCTTATATCAAGAGCAGGGAATATAGTGACAGCGTGAGCAGCGAGCGACATCTTGTGCACCTGCAAAACGTGAGAATAAGGTATGTCTACGACAGAAGACAGACCGAAATCGAGGCTCTCAACAAAAGTTATCTCAATGAGCGCTCGCTGAAAAACCTGAGCGTCACGGGACTGGCTCTGTTTGTATTTATGGCTGCGGCTGCCATCGGATTGCTGTGGTATACGCTTAGAATAGCTAAGCGCAAGCAGAGAATTATGTTGGAGACGGAGAAGATGCGTGAGTCGTTCTTCACCAATATCACCCACGAGTTTCGCACTCCGCTCACTGTGATTCTGGGCTACTCGGCGCAGATGGAGAAAGGCGAGATGAACAACAGCGACATGGCGCACACGGGAAAAATCATCACACGGCAAGGACGCCAGCTACTGGCGTTTATCAATCAGTTGCTCGACATATCGCGCATAAAATCGGCGGTGAGCAAACCACAATGGAAGCACGGCGACATTGCGCTCTACATATCAATGCTCGTGGAGAACTTCCACAATCAGGCAGAGTCGAAGGGAGTGAGGATAAGCTACCGACACGAGGGCGAGAAGAGCAGCATCGACTTTGTGCCCGACTATGTGTTGAAGATAGTGTCGAACCTCGTGTCCAACGCCCTAAAGTTCTCAACCCAGGGGGGCGAGGTGAGTGTGGTGACGGCTGTAAACAGCAACCAACTCACTCTTCGGGTGGCCGACCAGGGCATCGGAATGTCGCATGAGGAGCAAAAGCACATCTTCGAACTCTTCTATCAGAGCGACAACAAACTCATGGGACTTGGCTCGGGCGTGGGACTGACGCTGGTGAAGCAGATTGTAGACTCGATGAGTGGACACATCACGGTGGAGAGCGAGCCTGGCAAGGGCACCATGTTTAATGTCGTCATCCCATGTGTGTGTCGAGACAAAACTGCAATCTTAGAGGAGACACAACATAACGTGCCAGAACCAGAGCCGGTGGCTCCCATGCAGGGCGCGACTAATGACACTGACGATGCTCCCGATAATAGTAAGCCCACTATACTGATTGTGGAGGACAACGACGACGTGGCGAAATACATGGGTGATTGCCTGAGACGCCAATACAACGTATTGACTGCCAGCGACGGCGAGCAGGGACTCGAAAAGGCCAGCAGCACCGTGCCCGACATCATCGTCACCGACCTAATGATGCCACACAAGGACGGACTTCAACTGTGTGACGACATAAGGCGGTCGGAGTTGCTGTGCCATATACCCGTGGTGATGGTGACGGCAAAGAGCACAAATGCCGACAAACTGAAAGGACTAAAAACTGGTGCCGATGCCTACATACGCAAACCATTCAGTGCCGAAGAACTGCTGTTGACAATTGGCAACATAGTTGAGCGGCAACGACTCATGCGACAGAAATATGCCAAGGCTATCGAGAGCCAGGAGCAACCCGAGAACGTAGTGGAGCCGCGCGACATGGCTTTCATCGAGAAGCTCAACGGAGTGATATTCGAGCGTATGACCAATGGCGACATCAGCGTGGAGATAGTCGCTACGCTCATGTGTATGACCGGGCAGCAACTGCGTCGAAAACTGTTTGCCACCACTGGCGAAACTCCCGCTTACTACATCAAGCGCACGCAGATGCAGGAAGCCAAGCGCATGATGGACGAGCAACGGGAGATTGCCATCAACGAAGTGGCTATAAGATGCGGCTATTGCGACACGTCGCACTTCACGCGAAGCTTCAAGAGTGTTTATGGGGTGACACCGTCGCAATATAGAAAGGGCGAGAAAGAGGGGGCCAAAATAGAAGTTAATGGAAGTTTGGGCTTCGCTCGAAGTTAAAGGAAGTTTTGGCTTCGCCCGGAGTTAAAGGAAGTTTGGGCTTCGCCCGGAGTTAAAGGAAGTTTGGGCTTTGCCCGGAGTTAAAGGAAGTTTGGGCTTCGCCCGGAGTTAAAGGAAGTTCTTGCTAAGGCAAGCGGCAAAGCCGAGCAATCGGACATATGTATAAATTGCTGAAAATAAAGCATTTGTCCATTAACTTCACGAGCGAAGCGAGTTATCTTCCGATAACTTCCAATAACTTCCGATAACTTCCGATAACTTCCGATAACTTCCGATAACTTCCGATAACTTCCAATAACTTCCGATAACTTCCGATAACTTCCGATAACTTCCGATAACTTCCAATAACTCCCAATAACTTCTTTCGTTTGCGAAACTTAATTCACTTCTTGCGAAAAGCAAACTTCTTCACCTTCTTCATGTCCTTACTCATTCTCTTCACCGTCGGCGCATAATCGGCATTGCTCGACACATTAGCGTTCTCGTCGCGGTCGGTATTATGGTCGAAAAGCATAGTATTGCCCGACTTCTGCCACTGGGCATAATTGAAGCGATTGTCCTGCAGATTGTCGCCTCCCTGCCACTGAACGTACACATTACGCTTCACGCTGCGCGAAGGATTGCGCAGAATCGGAGTGAGACTCTTGCCGTCGAGTTGCTGTTTGGGAGCGTCAATACCACAAAGGTCGCATATCGTAGGATAAATATCTACCAATTCAACCATCGACTTACTCACGCCATTTGCCATTCCCGGCACTCTCACCATTAAAGGAACGCGTGTAGCCGTAGTCATAAGATTGTGCTTACCCACAAATCCGTGCTCGCCGAGGTTCCAACCATGGTCGCCAAATACAATGACAATGGTATTGTCGGCCATTCCCAAGCGGTCGAGTTCGTCCATAAGCTGGCCAAACAAAGCATCTACATAACTCACACAAGCGTAATAGCCTGTCTTGACAAGACGCAGAAACTCCTGGTCGTCGGGAGTGCTCACGTTGGCATAAGCGTTTATCTCGCCCGAGTTCTGCACTTCGGGTGGCAATCCGGTGGGGCGATACTGATTGGCAGCCATTGGCACAGCCGGATACATATCCCAATACTTCTTGGGAGCACAGAAGGGCAAGTGGGGTTTCCAAAAGCCACATGCCAAAAAGAAAGGCTTGTCCATATCGCGCAGACGACGCAAGTCGACCAATGTCTTTGCAAGCACATGACCGTCGTCGTAGGCACTATCAGGCACGTCGGCCGACTCGCAGAAAGGACCACGCATAGTGCGAGGATTGATATGCTTGCCCGATTCGCTGTTGAGCCACAGCTCCCAACGGTTGTATTCCGCCCAATACACATCATAACCATTGGGATGCCAGCGCCACGGGGCTTCGCTCCACGAGTCGGCATGGTCTTCAATGTGGTGCATAATCTTGCCATTCGACACTGTGTGATAGCCGTGCGAGGAGAGCCAACCAGAAATCGGGATGGCATCGGGCGCATCAACACTCGCCTTGCATGTATAGTCGATGAAACGTGTGGGATAGTTGGGATACATTCCGGTGAGCACACTTGCACGCGAAGCACCACTAACTGGTGCATTGCAGAATGCATTGTCAAACAATACTGCGCTCTTTGCAAAACGGTCGAAATTGGGCGTATGAATATCCTTGACGCCATAGCACCCCATTTCGGGACGCAAATCGTCTGCCATTACAAAGAGCACGTTCATGTGACGCTTTGTTGCAGTTTTTGCATGTGTTGCAGTAGTTTGCATAGAGACAGCCGTGAGGCATGCCATGTAGATTAATTTTTTACTGTTCATTATGATTTGTCCGTATTACCTTTCATTATATTACACAAGTCTTTAGCTCGGTCAGCCAAAAACAATGGAATGTTTAGCAGCGTGTCGTCACGTTTCAGATTGAGCATGGAAAATCTGACGCGTAGACTTGGCGAATACTTCTTGTTATATTCTATAAGACTCCTTCCTGTGACACTCGTTCCCGATTTCACTTCTATCGGTATTACCTCCATGCCTTGCTGCACAATAAACTCCACTTCTGCCTTGTTTCCTGAAGCCCAATAGCGTGAACATTTAATTCCGTTTGCAATCATACTTTGCAGTATGTAGTTCTCGGCAAGTGCGCCCTTGTATTCCTTGAAAGTCGGTGAGTCGCTGAGATAAGCCTCTGGACTTAGTTCCGAAAGAACTCTCAACAGACCAATATCAAGACAGTATATCTTGAAAATACTCAAATCTTCGTATGACTTCAACGGTATCTGTGGAGTCTGACAGAGACTTATCTTGTGTATAAGTCCGGCATTTTGCAACCATGTGAGTGCGTCCTCATATTCTCGGGCTCTTGCTCCAGGGCGTATAAGCTGATAGATAAACTTCCGGTTCTCTTTAGCAAGTTGTGACGGCAGAGAGTTCCACACATGCGATATTCTGTTGGCAAGTAATGGCGAAGCATGCTTCACGAAATCAAGGGCATAGTCTTGCAGAATGTCTTGCAATGTTTTCTCTACACCTTGTGGATCCTTTTCTATCATTCTCATTGCCGCTTCAGGCATTCCACCAGAAATACGATAGGTGGTAAAAGCCTGAGACAGTCGGTCGAAAAATACTTGCGGCAATGGTTCGAGACTATTTATGGACTGGTAATAACGATAAAGTCCCGCGTCTTTCTGCTCTAAGAATTCAGAGAACGTGACAGGATACATATTTATATGGTCAACCTTGCCTACGGGGAACGAGAAACCCTCATGTCCGAATGACAAACCCAACAGCGAACCAGCACATGCCACAGCATATTCAGGAGTCTTTTCGCAGAAATACTTCATGGCACTGATGGCTTCGGGACAGTCCTGTATCTCGTCTAGAACCAAGAGTGTCTTTTGTGGCAATATAGGTTCTTCTGTGAGAAAAGACAGTTGCTCTATAATCTGAACGGGATTCTTTGTAGTGCGGAATATGTCACACACGCCTTGTTCCTCGTCCAAACTGAAATAGACGCAGTGTTCAAACTGCTCTTTACCGAATCTCTTCAACACAGAAGTCTTGCCCACTTGTCTTGCACCAAGCATTATCAATGGCTTCCTACCATCTTTATTTTTCCAAGCTTCAAGCTCCTTTATGATTGTCCTATTAAACATGCTATTTCTTGTTTATGTGTGGAAAATGTGGACTTTTACACATTTTTGATATTTATTTTGTGCAAATTTACACATTTTCGACACATCACGCAAATTTATCAGCTATATTTGTTGTATCTAATCTCCACTTATTTCCTGACTGGCAGATACCCACCTCCTTGCCCTATATCTGCCATGTATGTGACATTTGTTAACGAGCTGATATTAAGCGCGTTGTAACGATTATGGCAGATATGTCACTTTTTTTCATAAAAACATTTTTTTCAAGACTGTTCATTTCTGTTATACAATTTGTTCCAAGTTTACTATACCATACTCAAGTTTCTGATTTAGTGCGATATATTACATTCCGCCAGTTGATGCCGTCTTGGATCAAGAAGGCAAATGTATGGTTTTCCATATAAGTGTGAGGATATTCCTTACAGGGAGCTTTTTGTGTATTGACAAAGCGGGGAATTGTAGTTCTGTTTCTACAATTCCCCGCTTTCCATATACTCCAGTAATGGAGTAAAAACTAAAGGCGTATCACTACTTCCTTACAAGTTGCAATGCCGGAGCATGGTTAAATACTTTACTTGCACCAAATGGTCTAAACTTCGTCAATCCACTTCTTGTAGCAGGAGCAACATTGGAAGAAGGCTGCGACATGTCTACAAATCCACTTGCTGGAGCAGTATAGTTAATCTTGACGTGCTTGCCGTTCTCTGTTTCCAGGTTACAATCGAAGGTAACGTTAGTACCATCAGTTTCAACCTTCACGCTACCACCGGTGATAAAGGCATACATGTTTGTATTAGAACCACTATTGTCATAAGTGGTATAATATGTTCCCATAGGGATATACATGCCATAGTATTCATATAGCGTACCGGAAAGGAAAGACCCAGGATTATACGGTCCATTAACAACCGATGCGATTGTATATTCACCGGCAATGTCGTTGATGTTCATAGTTGCAGAAGGAGCTGTAAGCAACTCGAAGTTTGCCAATTCACCAGCACCGGTGATATAGCCTTCGCCATCAAGCGGACAGTTGAGCAGTGCAAAAGAGTAGTTTCCATAATTTTCCGTTACGGTATATCTGCCAGAAAGCATCGTCGGAACCATCGTTACGTCCTCTGCCAACTTGTCGTAAGCCGCAGGATCCATATTTATGAATTTCAGCTCTCCGTTGTATGTCATGCGCAGGGTCTGGAAATCAACACCATCATATTTCTGTCCAGCATCGCCCGTAAACTCAATATAATATCCCGATTTGTTATGCTTAACCCTTGCCGTTGCCGAAACAAATGGAATATTGTAACCGTCAGGACCTTCACTCGTCATTTCGGTACAAACCAACGCACACAAGAAAGAGTCACCTACATACAGTGTGTATGGGTCAAACGATGAGCCTTCGGTATACGTTCCCTCCGGCAGGACTGCATTTCTCGAATCCGGATCATTCTCGTTTAATGCGTAAAAACGAATTACTGTCTGTCCTTTCTGTGTAGGCAATCCATCATCATCCATCGGAGCATCACTGAGCTGAACCACATATTGTCCCTTTCCATTATAAACACCCATTGTATACTTAGCCTCGATATTCTTGTCGTAAGAGACATGGTTGCCGAAGGTGATGCTATCCACATCGGCACAAGAAATCTCTTTTACCTCACCGCTTTTCATGTGGATGAATGCAGACTTACTTGTTTGTGCCCCTACAAAAGACGTTATTGTAAGCATAGCAACCAAAAGTATATATTTCTTCATAATATTGAATCTTTAAATTTCACTTTTCTTTTTCTGTTAAACAATCACTTTCTGAACTTTGCCGTTTCATTGCCGACCTTCAGAATATATATGCCCTGAGGCAGTGACGAGACATCAACGACCGAGCCGTCCCATCCGCTGACATTAACCTCCTTACTGCCGCTCAGCCCGTATATTTCGAGCGATGCAGCTCCTCTGTCGCCCCATCCGTTGATACGGACGCTACGTCCGCCATCGGTAACGGTAAGCGTAAGTTTTGATTTTCTGACTGTTGTCATCTGCTCTATTCCTGTCGGAGTAGTAGAGAAGACAATTTTTCTGATTTCATCAAAGGCATAAGTCACTTCGTCACCACTGCTTGCCACGACCGTAATCCCCGCATCGGAGAAGTCAATTCTGGATATACTCTCCATTGGATATGGAGTTTCACCGGCAGACGTTACAACAGTAACGTTGTCGTCGGCACAGACAGAAAGTGTCGCAGACAGAAGAAATGCCATGAGTGTAGTTCTCCTTTTTTCCATAATCGTTCCTTTACCTGATTTTATTACTAATTGATCTTTTCGGCGGCAAAGATATAACTTTCTGTTCGTTTACACAAAGAAAAGATGTCGTTTTTATCAAAAACCGAATGTTTACCCCAATTCGGGATAAAATAGCGATTTATTCAACAGAGTTTGGGGATAAGGCGAAAATCATTCAACCAACCTTAGGCTTACAGTACAAATCCATTCAACTTTTTCTAGGGTAGTACATTTTGTCTGAAAATGAGTACAATATACTGCTTTTCCATGTTTGAAATTTTCTTTTATCTGCAAACCCTAAAAGTCTCTATGCTCAAAGATAAATGTGTTGCTCAACCGCAATATTACAACAACAAAGAATTGTGTAAAGTGCTTGGTGTTAAGAACGGCTTATACAAAAATACAGAAAGCAAGGATTGTTCGCCTATTCAAAAATTGGTGATAAGTACTGGTACAGCCAACAGGATGTCTTGGACTTTTTGGAAAAGACTCGACATCCTGCTTTTTAGAAGATCTTGAAATCCTTGTCAAACAAATTGGATATTGGTTTGAATAGTCTGCACAGGATAAGTCCGACGACTATCAAGCCTATACGCACTAATGCAGAACCGTTCATCGTAAATCCGAGCCAAATAAGGCACAGTGGTGAACACATAGTGGCTATGGTTATCAGCATCATTAGTGATGCGAGGAATGTTTTAATGCCCATATTTCAATTATTTTATGGTATAGTTGTACAATGGTCGCAGACTGTCACCGGCTATCTCGAAAGCCACAATATCGTGAGCGTACTCGTTGCTTCCCACTTTGGCAGACAGGAAGAACACGTAGGAGCGTCTGCCGTACTCATCGTCAAG
>CAKPZC010000039.1 GCA_934203355.1 uncultured Prevotella sp.
CATGTACAGGGAAACAGAAAGTTTTTTTTAAAAATCACACGCTGCCTTTAGCGATACATATTCGCTGAATAGTTACCTCACAGGAAGAATTACATAAAATATATAATATATAATATATGAACATCGCAGCCATAGATATAGGTTCCAACGGAGCCCGACTACTTATAAAGAGTTTCGACGACAACGCCCCTGAGTCGTCGCGCATCAAGAAACTATTGTTTGTTCGCATTCCATTGCGTCTGGGTAAGGATGTCTTCGCCCTTGGCAAGATATCCAAAGAACGCCAACGCATGATGATGCACATGATGAAGGGATTCCACGAATTCATGGATTTGTATAACGTGGAGCATTTCCGTGCCTGTGCCACCTCTGCCATGCGCGATGCCGAGAACGGCAAGAAGGTGATGCGGCGCATCGAGAAGCATACAGGCATACGACTTGAGATTATCCCTGGTGCCGAAGAGGCACAGCTACTGTGCAACAACCTTGTAGAGAATACCGAGAGCGGAGTGGGCAACTTTGCCTATGTCGACGTGGGCGGTGGCTCCACAGAGATTTCGCTCCTCCACGACGGAGTGCTTGCTGAGAGCCATTCGTTCAACATCGGAACACTGCGTATGCTTGCTGGAGCCGTCACTCCCGAGGAACGCAATGCCATGTGCCGCATGCTTGAGAAGTATGCCGAGGATTTTCCAGATACCAAAATCATCGGTTCGGGTGGCAACATCAACCGCCTTTTCCGTCTTGCCAAACTCAAGAGCGACTCGCGTTCGCTACCTGTTGCTACGCTAAAACAACTCTATGCCGAGCTTGCCCCTCTATCGTTGGAGGAGCGTATGGAACAGTTCAAACTCAAGGACGACCGTGCCGACGTAATCATTCCCGCCGCCGAGATATTCCTACTTGTTGCACGCTCGTTGAAGTGCGACGACATTCTCGTGCCCAATATCTCGCTTGCCGACTCCATCGTGGATGGAATCTATAGAGAGCAGAAGGGATAGGCTAAGTAGCATAAATGCCTTTGAGGTTGGGAATTTTCTGTTTTTCTTTTCTTTGGAATTCTCGATAAAATGTTGTAGATTTGCAAATAGAAACAAAACATCGAAGAATTATGGTTGAAACGAACGACAGAAGATTACCTGTAGGTATCCAGTCTTTTCAAAAGATTAGAAAAGAAGGATTTCTTTATGTTGACAAGACCGACATAATATGGAACATGGTAAACAAAGGCGATCAATTTGTTTACCTCAGTCGTCCTCGTCGCTTTGGCAAGTCGGTGCTTGTAGATACGCTGCAGATGTATCTTGAGGGACGAAAGGAACTCTTTGAGGGACTTAAGATAATGAATATGGAGAAGAATTGGCTCCAACGGCCTGTAATCCGCCTCGACATGAGTCGAGGCGGGGCTTCGGCTGATGAAATAAAAGCCTATCTTGACAGCTCGTTTGCTTCTTACGAACAACTTTATGGAGTAGAAATAAAGCCTACTGACACTTTGGCTGTCCGTTTCGATATGATTATAAAGGCTGCCTATAAGCAAACAGGTTTGCAAGTCGCCATTCTGATTGACGAGTACGACTCGCCGCTTCAACATTCATGGAAGACTCCAGAACATGAGGGATGCTCGTCAATTTACCGCAGTGTATTTGCTATTCTGAAAGCCGACGATGAGTTCGAGAAGTTGGTGTTCATTACTGGTATCACTAAATTCACGCAGATATCGCTGTTCTCCGTTCTCAATAATCTTACCAATATCAGTTTCTTTCCAGAGTATGCGGCTCTTTGCGGAATTACTGAGCAGGAGATAGTCGATAATTTTCAACCAGAGTTGGAGCGTATGAGCAGTCTGAATGGGTGGGACACGCAAGAAACTCACAATCGTTTGAAGGATTATTATGATGGCTATCATTTCTGCACCAGGAATATGATAGATATTTATAACCCATATAGCCTTATTAATTCTTTAAGTACAGGAGAATTGAGAACTTTTTGGGCATCGTCGGGCTCAACATCGTTATTATCAAAATTTGTTGATAACATAGAGATAGAATTAGACCGTTTTGAGGAATGTTACATCGACCGTGACACACTTGAAATGTCGGACGTGACAGGTGGCGGTGCTGCATTGTTTTTATACCAATCTGGCTATTTGACGATTAAGGGATATGACGAAAGTCTTTGCGTTTTGGGATTCCCAAATGAGGAAGTAAAAAAGGCTCTTTATAAAATGGTGGTACCTGCCTTGACTTTAAAGAACAATTCACAAATTATCACTGTTCAGGCCCTATTGACTAAGACTATGCGCGACGGCAATCTGTTGGAGGCAATGAACCACCTGAAGGCTCTCATTGCCGATGTGCCATACAGTAATAAGAAGATGGCAAGTATGGATATGGAAGAGCGCTATCGCTTGATTATCAGTACTATATTTAATGCGATTGGGTTTCGTGTGGAAGTAGAGAAAATGCATGCAACTGGTAGAATAGATATGGTAGTAAGAACTCCTCGTATTATTTATGTTATTGAACTTAAACTATCGAAGAATGGTGGCAAGAAAGCAGGTGTGAAGCAAATCTTACAAAACCAATATTTGGAACCTTTCAAGAGCGACAAGTGTCAGGTTATAGGTCTATCTATTGAACTTGATGATTTGGGCAAAGGATTGGTAGATTGGGAGAATGTTAAGGTTTGAGAGTTTACGAATCATGTAAAGTGTGCATTCTCATTGTATTAAGTAACAAGTCAGAATTATCTTTACGTATAGTAGGAGGGTATGGCAAAACTCATACAATATATATAAAGACAATTCAGAACTGTTACTTAACTCTATTGTGTTTTGAAATTTTTGTTTTGGTGAAAAAAAGTGACATATCTGCCATTATTCTTCTAATGTTTTGTATATCAATGGGTTAATGGATGGCAGATACATGTCAGATAAAGAAAAATAAGGGCCTATCTGCCATCCTCATGGTGAAATGTGCCAGCCTCATGTTTTTGGTTCTGGTAACTCATGTTTTAAGTTCTGGTAGCTCATGTTTTAAGTTCTGGTAACTCATGTTTTAAGTTCTGGTAGCTCATGTTTTAAGTTCTGGTAGCTCATGTTTCTGGTTCTGGTAGCTCATGTTTCTGGTTCTGGTAGCTCATGTTTCTGGTTCTGGTAGCTCATGTTTCTGGTTCTGGTAACTCATGTTTCTGGTTCTGGTACCAATTGCGTCTAATATATCGTCTCCTTGTATTGTCGTCTTCTTGTCCACTTGTACCCTCCTTTTCTTGTCTTGTTTTTAGATTTACATAGGTAATTTCCTTACAATAATTATTATACAACAATCAAAATTAATGGGGATGTGCTTAGGAAACAAGGTGCATCCCCTTTTTGTTTTTTTTCAAAAAAAATACCCAAAAATGTATTGTTTCCAATTTTTTATATACCTTTGCAGCCGAAATCGAATATATAACGTATTCTTAAAGAGTTTGCTTTTAAATTTCTTTGTGAGAAAAGGTAAGCATTTACACATATAGTTTGATATGTAGCAGTGCTTCCATCGGGCAACTATGGTGCATTGTGATACTATTATTATCGCAAATTTTATAGTTAAGGATTTAATTAAAAAAAAATAAAAGTAAAAAAGAATTAAGTGTTATGAGAATCTTTAAACTTGTTCCGCTGGCATGCGCAGCACTTATGATGGGTGCGTGTGCTTCGGAAAATGAAGGAAATGGTGGAAACACCAACGAATCTGTAAACGAGAAGTATCTTGCTGTGAACATCATGAATGTTGGAACTACTCCTACGCGAACTGCTCCTGGCACGTATGAGGACGGTACCACCAACGAAAGCAAAATTGAGCTTATCCGTTTCTATTTCTACAACACCGATGGCACTCCTTATATTATGAAGAATTCGCCAGGAACAACTGCAGCTGGTGCTAAGGCAAACTGGCTTCAAGCAACCACTTCAAAGGATGGAGAAGATAAGCCGAACACCATTGAGCAAATTACGAAATCAATCCTTGTAATCGATGGTGAGACAGCAGCTGCTCCTGCCAAGGTTGTTGCTATTGTTAACCCGGGAACCCTCACAACCACTACTCTTGGCAATGGTTCTGTTGAATTGGACAAGTTGCGTTCGGCTCTTGAAGACACTCAGTTCAATAAGAATCAAGGAGCAAGCGCTGTTGAGTTTGTTATGAGCAATTCTGTTTACGAGAAAGATGCGGCATCTGTTTGCGAAACATCAATCTCTGGTCATGTGACAAATTCGTCTACTACTGCCGAGGCTAATCCTGTGAATATCTATGTGGAGCGTGTTGTAGCCAAGGTGAAGGCAAACTTAAACACAACTACTGCTACTGTACCATTTGAAAAAGGTGACGGTACCAACTGGGAGGCTACTAAATACGGTATCAAGGTTGGCACATACAATTCAACTACCGATGTATATGCAGTTATCGACGGTTGGGGCGTAGCCGATGAAAACGGCACGGCAAAGCTTGAGAAGCAGATTGACCTCACGTGGACCGATACAAGTTTAGGCATCACACCATGGAGCACTGTTGACTATAAGCGCAGTTTCTGGGAGACATCTGTAGCTTTTACAGGAACCAACAAGCTCGTGAACCATAAGTTTACCGACTATACAAGCAACGCTATAAATACCACCACTTCGTATTTGTATACATTGCCCAATACTCCAACTGCTGCAATTACCTCTACCAACAAATATGACAACGACCTGACAAAGTTCTTGGTTGTTGCGCATCTGAAGTATAAGGATGGCACAACATGGAAGAATGCCGAGATTTGCCACTATAAGGGTATTGACTATCTTGGAGTGGAAAATCTGAAAAAGCAGATTGCAAATGAGTGTGGCGTTTATGTTCAGTCGGCAACATCGCCTGCAACTTATACAAAGATTACAGAATCTGATATCACTTTCGTCAAGTCTGCCTCGGCAAAGGACTATCAGGTAGTGCCTACACTTGCTGATGCAGGTAAGACATACTATGTTAATAATGGTACTATAGCAGCACCTGTTTATGAAATAAAGACAGCAGACAAAATTAACACAGAATTCGCTAAGTCGCCAGCACAGGTAAGAACAGAGGGTAAGGTCTACTACTTTATCCCTATCAAGCACCTTGGTTCTGCTGGCAAGCTTGCTGAATATGGTATCGTGCGCAACCACCTTTATGATATAACACTTGATAAGATTGTTGGTTTCGGTACTCCTGTTTACGATCCCGACGAGGTTATCGACCCAACTGTTCCTGTTGACGAGAGCACATACCTCGCTGCAAGAATCAACGTGTTGCAGTGGCGTGTTGTAAAACAAAATGTTGACCTCGACTACAGCAAGTAGTCAATATTCGAAGTATGAGGAGGGTGTTAAAACTCATACCAAAGCGGGCTGAAAGCCCAATATCTCCATAGCCCAGGACAACGCCCTGGGTATATAGCATTCAATTATCAACGCGCCCTGTAAGGGCAACTATATGTGGCACAATAGAGTTGCCCTTACAGGGCGTTAGATTCTATAAACCTTTTCACCCAGGGCGTTGCCCTGGGCTATGGAGAACATTGGGCTTTCAGCCCGCTTTTGTATGAGTTTTGATACACCCTCTTCATATCGAACTATATACATATATTCAAAACACCATATGATAAACTTGAAGTCTATATTGCCTAATGTTTCGGTAGCTGCCCTTGGCTTGCTGCTGCCGCTCCTCGTGTCGTCATGCTCGCTGATGCACGACGACCTCGACGAATGTAAGCGCGAGCTTAGGATTGGGTTCAAGTATGACATGAACATGAAATATGCCGATGCCTTCAGCTCACAGGTGAAGACCGTCACACTATGTGCCTACGACGAGAGCGGGCAACTCGCATATAAGAAGAAAGAATCGGTGGCTGATATCAATGCGGCTGGTGGCTATATGTCGTTCGACGACATCAAGCCCGGCAAGTACACACTACAGGTGTGGGCTGAGGGCGACGATCGTCATGCCGACTCATACAACTACTCAACCAACGGCAACCCTACAAGCAACATTGCCAACCTCGACTGCAAGATTACCCGAACGACACGCTTAGTGAGCCACGACCTCACACCGCTATATCACGGACTGCTCAACGAAATCACCATAAGCAGCGATGAGTATGGGGTGAGCACAGTCACTGTGCCGCTCACCAAGAACACCAACAATATAAAGGTGGTGATACAGAATGCGTCGGGCAAGAAAATCGCTGCCGACGATTTTGCCTTCGCCATCGACGACGACAACTCATGGCTTGCCTACGACAACGCAAGCCTAAAGGAAGACTCCATCAGCTATAGCCCGTGGTCGCAATACGACGGAACTGTGGGCACTGCTAACAACCAGACACAGGTGTCGGCTGTGGTGGCTGAGATGACTCTCAACCGACTGTTTGCCGAAAAGCACCCACGACTGAAGGTATACAACACAAGCAATGGCAAACAGGTGTTCAACATTCCGCTCGTAGACTATGCGCTGCTCGTGAAGGGCAACTACAACAGTGGCATGACCGATCAGGAATATCTCGACCGACAGGACGACTACAACTTCGTGTTCTTTGTTGACGACAACCTCAACTGGCTCAGTGCCACTATCTATGTGAACTCGTGGCGAGTGGTGTTGCAAAATGCTGAAATGTAGGCTTTTATTTAATTTTCCATACTATCGTGAGATTATCATCATATTACATAAACCGATGCCTTATGAAGGTTGCCTTGCTCGCATGTATGTGCGTGGTGATGGCAGCTTGCTCTTCCAACAGCGACGACGACAACGCTGTCGGTAGCGACGACGTGCGTGTGGCTTTCACCATGTCGATTGCCGAAGCCACGCCGACACGTGCTGCCAACAATGGCTGGGCTGACTACGACCCTAAGCAGGATGGAACCGACAAGGAGAATATGATTAACACCAACGACCTGCATATCTTGGTGTGCGACGACGGCGGCAATGAGTTGGCTGAGATTGAGGATGTGTTTGTCTCCCTCGTAAGCGATCCCGACGGCAAGAAATACAACATCACGGGAACATGGAGAAACGCTAAAGGCAAACTCGCCAATGCCAAGAAGTTGATGGTTGTAGCCAACTGTAATGCCATGTCGCTGGCTACGACTCCTGTTGCCAGTCTTGTCTACGACATCGACACTGGCACAAGGACATTCATACCGATGTGGGGCGTGGCTCCGCTGCCTGCCATGACGCTCGGAAAGAGCAATCCGCTCACCGAAGATATCTGTATGCTGCGCGCCATGGCAAAAATAAAGGTGACGCTTAGGGACGACATGAAATCCTATGGATTCTCTATTGCCGACATGACGCTCAATGCCTATAACACCCGAGGATATTGCTTGCCAAAGAATTTTGGGAGTGTTTTGAGAACTAAGGACATTAGTTTCGACAACTCGCTCTACCCCTATGACAGCAAGGCTACGTCTGCCTTGCACCTTGCCGACGCTCTGCCTGTATATGTGCCCGAATACGACAACACATCAACAGGAGTCACTCCGTCGACAATCACCGTCAACCTCGACCGCAACGGTTCCCATGAAGGTACCTACACACTACACTTCTGCAACTACGACAGCAACGGAGCTCCAAACGGAACACCGTTCGACATTCAGCGCAACCATCTCTACACCTATATTATATATAAGGAGAATGGGCAGTTGCTCGTGTCGCTCCACGTGAGGAAGTGGCACATGCGCGAACACGACGAAGACATCATCATGTAGTACTAATAGATAGAAAAATCACGATATATGAAGATTCTACATTTATTCATATTACTCTTCATCACGACTCTTATGCTTTGTGGATGCTCTGCCGACCCCGAGACGGAGCCAACAGCCGAAGGCAAGGTGGTGAGCATAAGCCTTAATATCTCGTCTTCGGGCAAGAGCGTCGCGTCGCGTGCCTATGGGGCGATGGCGTGGGACGATGCCAACGCTGTTGAGGGCGAGATGATGAAGAATTGTTTTGTGGTGATTGTGCAGGGCGGATACGTCAAGAAGGTGCTCATAAGTGGCAACTACGCCCAAGAGAAGAGCATGGAGACCACGCTCACCACCAAGATAAATGCCGGGACCACAACGTTCTATTCTTTTGCCAATATGACACCCGAGGACGTGGGACTGAGCTCCACCACCGACTATTCCACCACCAACACGCCTCTGCCTTCGGGATTCGACTCGCAGTTGCATACTGTCAATGGCAACGTCATGACGATAGCCAATTTTCCCAATGGCATACCTATGAGCAACAAGCAGACTGTCGACATTTCGGTTGACAAGCAGAAGGTGGACCTCGAAGTGATAAGGATGGTGGCGAAGATGAAACTCAACATCACCAACGAAACAACCAGCGACATCATTCTCAAGGGAGTGTCGATGAGCGACATCACGACAAACGAAACTAACAACCTATATCTCTTGCCAGGCAACGACAACGGCATTGCGCTGGAACCGCACATCAACCCCATGGCTAAGAAGGCTACATATAAGTTGGATTTCGCCACACCAATAGTGGTGAAGGCTAAGAATGCCACTCCCGTCGAGGTGGAATTCTATATTAACGAGTCGGAGGCTTCGTCGCCCAACTATTTTGTCATAGGCATGGAGACCGACCACGCCACTATGAGCCATCGTGGGGCAATGTCGAAGTGGAATACCATCTCGCGCAACGACTATCTCGTTGTGCCTATAAAGCTCAACGACTATATAGTGAAGTTCGACGTGCAGCAGTTCACTGCCATCGGAGTGTTGCCGAGCATTGAGCAGAACAACGAGACGCTCACCGTGAAGTTCAAGGGCTATGGCGAGTTCCATATCATTCCGCATGTCATACGCATCAGCGATGGGGCAGAACTCACCGCTGGTTCAGCCACTGCCGGAGGATGGACATTCAAGGAATGGAAAACCATCGAAAAGACACCCGACGGCGGCGAAGGCACCTGCATCTACGACCGTATGCCTGCTTATGTGGAGTCGAAGCGGAGAATTGAAGGTGTGGTGGGCCCACGCAATGGTAATGCAATCCACCAGTTTGTTGTGAGCATCGGTGGAGTGGGGGTGGACATTCCCTACAAAGTACAAATCATAAAGGAATAATGAATTATGAGCATTCTTCAACATAAATTCTTATACATTTTAGCTTTGGTGTTGGCTTTTATGGCGAATACCAAAGCTATTCATGCACAGACAACAACAGCAAGTGTGTTTGCTCATTACAAGGGAGTGAACAATCTGGACTATATCAACGGTATGCAGCAGGTGCACGAGTATGAGTATACTTATTATGTGACTTCGGGCATGACGATAGAGTTGCCACTGCCGTTTGAGGGCTATAATGGTTCGGCTAACAAGAACGATGAGCCTAAGGGATATATCCGATGGTATGACTATAACACAGATATGAGTGCGGCAAACCTGTCGGCTTATGGCACAAGCAGTTTGTTGAAACAGGTAGAGGATGCCAAGGGCAACAACCGTGGACTGTTTTCATGGAAAACAAGCACAGCTAATGAGCCAACCGGACCTAACCATACTACGATTGGTGTGAACTATACCGCACCAGCAGAAGCCGACGAACTTATATGGAAGGGTGAAGACATAGCCTGTGACGTGAGTCGATACCTTGATTTCGGAGCGGTAAATCCCGAAGGCACTACCGATCAATACTTCACTCACGAGCCAACTTTGCAAATTCGCTACATATTTCATATACGTCCGGCAAAGGCAATGGCTGAAAATATCATTAATACAACATCGGTAGATATTCGTGGCAAGTATGAGGATATTACGATTGAGGACAATCGACAGATTGTGTTTGGTGCAAAGGATGCTGAAGCGAAAATGTCGGTACGCATAAATTATAAGCCAGACAACTATTTCTTTTATCCGCTGAAATCGGCTTTTGGTAAACACATATATACAGCCGACGAAAATTATGCTATAAAATCAACCGACTATGATAAAACTAAGTTGATTAGAGCTACACATTATCAATGGCGTGTGTATGACGAAACAAAGACTAAATATGCTCGACTTTTTACAACTGCTGATTCAAGATTTCAATTAATCACCGCAACCGACATGCAAACATTGATAAATAAAACTGCTGGTTGGACAAAGATTAGTGGAGGAGGAGCAGAAAAGCCCATTATCACTTTTGGTAGCACAGTATATTTGGTGGCTTTTGCAAAAAATGGCAACGATATGGCTCCAATCGCCAGTTTTGAGATACTATATCAAAACACCTACCCCAAGACACAAGCCCAAATAGATGCCGATGGTGATAGTGAGCGAAATCTCGATTATTTTGAAAAGCATTATCAGCAGGCAACAAAACCTATATCTTTCGATGACGACAACTCAACGCTCACTGTTGAGGCTCCCAACGCAGACAATAAAATATCGAAGTTTGCTTCAAGATGGAACCGACGCTCTTACAGTTATGCTTATCCGCAGTTGAAAAGTCAGTCCTGTCCTAACGTCTCGTGGGATATTATTCATGGTGAATATGTCATATGCAAGTCAAAGGATGTGGCGGCAGTGGTCGATGGTAAAGCAGAAGGTTCCACGGTTCTAAACGACCGCACTCATGCGCTGACAGAAGGCAAGCAGTATGGTTATTTCTTGCATTTTGACGCCTCGGACGAGAGTCGTAAGATTGCAGCTATCGACTTTAAGGCGAACCTCTGTTCTGGCTCAAAACTGATATTCTCGGCTGCAGTGGCTGATCTAACGGCAGGACCAACCTATGTGGCACCACAGATGTTGTTTAAGCTTTACGGCATCATCAAAGACGTTAACGACAAAGTCACTTACAGCCGACTTATTACGTCATTTTCGTCGGGCGATTTGGCAAATAACACTCAAGGCACCCAACGACTGTTTGGTGTTTGGTATCAGATATATAGCCGACTCGTGTTGCCAAGAAACTCAGGAGCCGAGAATTTCTCCGACTTCCGTATTGTAGTTGACAACATGTGCTCGGGCACTAATGGTGCCGACTATGCCGTGGACGACCTGCGACTCTATATACAGCATTCTAAGATTGAAGTGAGTCAGAACGAACCGGTTTGTCCAGGTAAGTTAAAAAGTGCTTCTGTACCCGACAAAATCACATTGAAGATTTCAACCCACTACGAGAATGCCAAGGCATTCACAAGCGAAGTGGCTGATCCGAAGATGTTCTATCGTTTATGCGACATTGCGGGCAATCCACTCGCCAATATCGACTACGACGGCGACGGCAACCCCGACGAATATGGCACGTCCGAAGTGCCAAAGGATTACGACGAAACTAAGATGTTGCCTTCCTATGCAGCAGGAGGAGCTACCGACAAGCCAATGTTCGAGAATGACCCCGAGAAGCATATTGTGTTGTTGCTTGCCAACCGGCATTTCGACTTGTCTTTAGGACAGAAGTACTATGTGTCGGTGGCTTATCCCGACGAGAACGACCCCTCTAAGCCGGGGGTATGGGGCAAGTCTACTAACGCATGCTCCACATATAGTGACGATTTTGAGATTGTGCAGCAGAAGTTTGTGATTTCCGACCTCAACGGCAATGTGGTGACTACGGTGCGTGTGTCGTGTGATGCCGATCGCACGCCCGACGTGAAAATCACAGGAAAGCTTGAGACTGCCGACATCGTGAATGGAGGTAGCATCACGCTTAACACCGTGAAGTTCGACTGGTTCTTGAGTGAGCCCAACAAGGAGAACGACTTCGCCTCTATCTCTGGTCTTCAGGAGGCTTTGAGAGACTATCGCGACAAATATCCTGAAGTGAATGGGCTTGACGCTGGATATCAATCCGTCAATTCTGAAAGATACAACCTGCTGAAGACATATGTCGATATTCACAGACTAATTCTTTCTGCCAGCAACAATCTCGACAATCATAAGTTCCTAAGTAGATGGATGGGAACCTACAAGATTGCAGCAGTACCTATAGGAGAAGAACATAAAGAGGGAACTATAACCTATCATATCTGTCCCGAACCGCTGTATTTCACACTGCGTGTTGTGGAGAACGGACCAAAGCTTACGCTCGGTTTCGGCAATGTGGTTTATCCTAACGACGAGCGCGCTGTGCGAATCGGACTGCCGCAGATAAAGGCTATGCTGGCTAAACGCAAGGAACTTATTCTGCCCGTGGCAAGCCTTGAGAGTACCACTCAGATTGAGTTCCTGCATGGGTCAGATGTTTTCATCTCCGATAGCAACGACCCCACATTCGACAACACTGAGCAGATAGTGGGAGTGATAAAGAACACACTTTTTGACAAGAGCGAAACACAGTTGAGTGTTGTGTTCAACGACAAGGCTTCTACAGTATTCCGCGAGGGCTACTGGTATGAGCTTAACTTCTCCTACCAACAGCACCTTGTAGGGTCGGAGACTGTGGTGTCGTGTCCTGGCGAGATGTTCATAACGTTTAAAATCGTGCCCGAATATCTCACGTGGAACTCAACACCCGACAATAAGTTCAATGCCAACTGGAACAACGACCTCAACTGGATGCGCTCAACAGCGGCTGAGATTTATAAGACCGACTATACCAACTATGGACTGCAGGCTTATACGCCCATGAAGTTCTCGAAGGTGACTATAGCCGACCAAACTGGTAGGGTGTATCCGTCGCTTGGCAATATTGTTTACCGCAAAGGAAACGATATAGCCACAAAGCTGACCAACGACAAGGGCGAGGAGCCTACGCCATATATCGCCTACGACATGATGGTGAAGTGGAACTATGACACCGACGACCACTCTGACACCGGCGACGGTGTGTTCAGTTGCGAGACTTTCCATGGCAACCTGTGTGGCGAGATTTATTTCAAGCCCCAGGCAGAGCTGCTCAACCAAACCTATCTTGTCTACAAGAAGGCTTATGCCGAGTTGGAGGTGCCGAAGAATAGATGGCATATCCTGTCGTCGCCACTGAAGGCCACCTATGCCGGCGACTTCTATGCACCGAAGAGCAACGGCAGACAGGAGACAGAGGCTTTCAAACCTATCAGTTTCGACAACACGCTCAACAGCCGAACCGACGCTCCTGTCTATCAGCGCAACTGGGACGGCGACGGCAAGGAGGTGGTCGACGGCATAACCCATTATGAAGCCAATGACTATCACGACGGAACATTGCACATCGACACAATTTCCGACGGCTCTATGGATGTGGCGTCGCTATATTGGAGCCATATATATAATAAGGTGGACGAGAGCTATGCCAACGGCAAAGGATTTGCACTGAAGTCTGGCGACGACTATACCACTGGCTTGGCAGCGGCTTCGCTCTTCCGACTGCCAAAGGACGACAGAGTGTACTACTACTACAATGCCGACGGCACAGTGAACAACGACATGAAGACCCCTGTCGACAGGACTGACAACTACCAGCTGATTGTGGAGCCATCAACGGCTGAGGGTGCATTGGGAACCATCTCGCAGGCTCTTGATGCCAACACTCACGACAACAACAGGTTCTATATCGTGGGCAATCCATATACTGCCACTCTTAGTATGTACTACTTCTTGATGGGAAACAGCTGTTTCGAGCGTAAGGTGTGGACAATGCAGGACGGAAGTCTTGTGGCACAAGTCATTCCCGATGGGCAATACAACCGTCGAAAGGATGTGCTCATTGAGCCAATGCAGGCGTTCTTCGTGAAGTTGAAGGAAGGCGAGACGGCAACAAATGCAACGTTCACATCGCTTATGACTGTCGATCGCTGGGTTGTGGGCGGCAATAATGTGGCTGCCAAAGATGCCGTGCTCAACATCAATGTGGCTGACAACGGATGTCAGGGAACAGCTGCCAGAGTGGTGCTGAGCGACGATGCCAATGCTGGCTTCTGCAACGACGAGGATGTGGAACTGCTATGCAATACCGACATAAATGGTGTGCCGCAGGTGTATACCGTAGCTGGCGACCAGGCTGTAGCACTTAACACAGTGCCTACCATCGACTTCATGCCGTTTGGAGTGATAGCCCCAAACAAAGGCAAGGTGGCGGTAGAGCTCTCGGTTGATAGCCGCTTTGGCTTGCCGGTATATGTATTTGACGCAAAGACTGGCGTGTTCACCGTCGCCGACGGTAGGATGGAGCTGAATGCCAACGAGCATGGCAGATACTATATCACAACTGCCGACTATACTGCTATTGGCAAGACCAACGAATGTCGCATACGATGCTTCTCGCCGCAAGGGGGAACTATTACGGTGAGCTCGCCCGACAAAGCGATTAAGTCTGTTAGTGTCTACAATACTGAGGGAGTGATTGTTGCTTCAGAGATGGGCATCAACGCTACGTCATGTACTAAGTATGTAGGCAACGGCATATTCGTTGTTAAGGCAGAAACAACCGACCGACAGGTGAAGACTTTCAAACTCAGCGTAAGGTAATATTAAAAGAGGGTGTGTCAAAATTGGAGTTAGTGGAAGTTAAGAAGAAGTTAATCCATCTACGATGGATGGAAGTTCTTGCTAAAGCAAGCGGCAAAGCCGAGCGAACGGACAAATGCTTTATTTTCAGCAAATTATACATATGTCCGCTAACTTCCGTTAACTTCGGGCGAAGCCCAAACTTCCTTTAACTTCTATTTTGACACACTCTCTTTTAATGTTATAAGATATTTTTCTGGTTGAATGGTATTTTACAAGAAATATTCCGTAATTTTGTAGACCGTATAGCACAGATTGTATATAAGAATATTTCAAACAACAAATGACCGCATCATCAACAATACTCAACACCAAACAACAGATTGCCACCGAGACAACAGAGGGACGTGTCAAGGTTGTGGCGGGAGCAGGCTCGGGCAAAACGCTCGTGCTCGTGCATCGTTATGCCTTTCTTGTCAACGAACTTGGCATCGACCCCAACAACATCCTCTGCATGACGTTCACCAACAAGGCGGCAAGCGAAATGAAGACTCGTATCGGACGGCTTACCGATTCTGCCAATGTCAACGATTTTGTGTGTACTATTCATGGGTTTTGTGTGAAGTTTCTGCGCAGCGAAATCTTTCGCATCGGTTTTCCTAAAGGATTCTCGGTAATCGACGAGGCTGATGCCACTGTGATTGCCAAGCAGGTGATGGAGGAGTATGGACTCGATCGCACGAAGATGACTGCCAAGCAATTCTTGGCAAATGTGGCAAGTGTCAAGGAACAAAAGGAGTATGTGGGCGAGTTGATGGTGCCGCAGTTGCTCGGAGGCGAGAAGAATATTCAGCAGTTGGCTTCGGGCGAGATGATGGCTACAGGATATGAACAGCCTTTCCTCGCTTTTATCCACAGGCAGTTGAAGTCGTTTGCGCTTGACTTCTCCGACCTTATCAACTTCACAATATATATATTGAAAAACTATGAAGAGGCACGCTCCTTGTGGCAAGACCGCCTTAATTATATTATGGTGGACGAGGCGCAGGACTGCAACGACCGCGACTGGACTATCGTCGAGATTCTATCGCGCAAGTACAACAACCTCTTCATTGTGGGCGATCCCGACCAGTGTATCTATGAGTGGCGCGGCGCACGTCCTAAGGCGTTTGTCGACTTCTATGCCGACAGCGAGATAATCCTGAACGAGAACTATCGTTCCACACCGAATATCCTGGATGTTGCCAACTCTATTATCTCGCACAATCGTGTGCGCATAGCTAAAGACCTGTTCACGCAACACGACAGCGGACGCATCGTGATGCACTATCACGGCAAGTCGGACGAGGATGAGGCTGAATGGACCGCGCGACAGATTGGAAAGATGCTGAAGGAAGGGGCTAACCCCGACGACTTTGCTATTCTTTACCGTGCCGCCTATCTGTCAAGACCTATCGAACAGGCTCTGATGCGCGAGAAGATAAAATATACAATGTGGGGAGGCACCCGATTCTTCGAACGTAAGGAGATTAAGGATGCAATTGCCTACTTGAAGCTTCTTGTCACGGGCGACGACCTCTCGTTTATGCGCATCATCAACTATCCTTCGCGCAAGTTTGGCAAAGTTTCGTTGCAGAAACTCCAAACTATAGCCGATGAACACAATCAGCCGCTGCTTACTGCCTTGCGGATGAATATATCTACCAAGGACTTCAACAAGGCCCCACTGCGCGACTTCCTGAGCCTGCTGGACGATGCCGACCTCTTCCGGTTGACGCATAGCATATCCGACCTCTTTGACTATATGCTCAACAACTCAGGACTAATCGACGAACTGCGTGCCGACGAAGACGAGGAACGATTGGAGAATGTTATGGAGCTTGCGTCGGCTATCGAGTTTTATGAGACTGAACACAAGGACGACGAAGACCTCTCGCTTGAGAAATATCTACAGGATATTGCGCTATACACCAATGCCGACTATCGTAAGGATGGGGCTGCGGTGAAGCTGATGACTGTTCATCAGTCGAAGGGACTGGAGTTTCCGTATGTGTTTGTGGGCGGACTCACCGAGGGCATATTTCCCAATCATCGTGCCATTCGCGAACGACGTAAGACAGCCGAAGAGGAGGAACGCCGACTGATGTATGTGGCTGTGACGAGAGCGGAGCGCGCACTGTTCCTAACCGAATCGGAAGGATTTTGTAATGCAATCAAGGGGGCAAAATTTCCTTCACGCTTCCTCACGGAGATTGGCGACGGACTCGTAGAGGTGGAGGGAGATATGGACCCCATGCTGCTCGAACTAACCAAGGAAATGGTAAGACGAATCTCCGACGAGACTGAACCTAAACAGACGGCAGGATTCAAGGTAGGCGACAGAGTGATGCACCGCGTGTTTGGAGTGGGCACCATCGTTGAGGCTTCGCCCGAACGTGACGCCTATAAAGTGGAATTTGAAAAAGGCGAGCGCAATCTGTTGGGACGGGTATTGACTCTTTGCTGATAATATTGACGTTCATTCATGGACATATATATATTGACGTTCATTCACGATAAATCATTAACTACAATTTAATAATTACTTTTTGACAATGAAAAAAATCAAATTCGGTCTACTGCCTAAAATCATTGTTGCCATTATTCTTGGCATTGCTCTTGGCACAGTCTCTCCCGACATGCCGGTGCGAGTGTTTGTAACTTTCAATGCTCTGTTTAGCGAGTTTCTTGGCTTCTTGATTCCGCTAATCATCGTTGGACTTGTCACTCCTGCCATTGCCGACATCGGCAAGGGGGCGGGAAAGATGCTTATGGTCACGGCTTTGCTTGCTTATGGCGCCACTATTTTCTCGGGTTTCTTGTCGTATGGAGTGGGACAGACGGTGTTTCCGTCGCTTATATCCGACAATCTGAAAATTGCCCAAATAAGTCAGGCAGAGGGCATAAAGCCTTACTTCACTGTGGCAATTCCCGCTCCGCTCAATGTGATGACCTCGCTTGTTATGGCGTTCACGTTGGGTTTGGGTATTGCTCATCTTGGCACTCAGTCGTTGAAGAGCATGTTCTCTGAGTTTCGCGACATCATCACCAAGACCATTCAGGTAGTGGTGCTACCGTTGTTGCCAATTTATATCTTCGGCATATTCTTTAATATGACTCACTCGGGCGAGGTGTTTAAGGTGTTGAGCGTATTTGTGAAGATTATCGGAGTGATATTTATCATGCACATCTTCCTGCTTGTGTTGCAGTATGTGGTGGCATCGCTCTTTGTTCGTAAGAATCCTCTTCGTATGCTTGCCAGAATGATGCCGGCTTATTTCACAGCTCTCGGCACACAGTCGTCGGCAGCCACTATTCCCGTCACCATGCGCCAGACTATCCTTAATGGTGTAGACAAGGATATTGCCGGATTTGTCATTCCGCTCTGCGCCACTATCCACTTGTCGGGAAGTACGATGAAAATTGTGGCGTGTTCGCTCGCTCTTATGATGATGCAGGGCATTCCTTATGATTTCCAAATGATGGCAGGATTTATCCTAATGCTTGGCGTGACGATGGTTGCTGCTCCTGGTGTGCCTGGTGGTGCTATCATGGCTGCTCTTGGTATTCTTGAGTCAATGCTCGGTTTCGACCAGCAATCGCTGGCTCTTATGATTGCCCTCTATATTGCAATGGACAGTTTCGGTACGGCGTGCAATGTAACGGGCGACGGTGCCTTGGCGTTAATTATCGATAAATACTTTGGAAAGAAGAACAAAAAATAATAAACTTTACACGAAATAAAATTAACGGCAATTACACGTGAACTTCTCGTATAATTGCCGTTATTCTTATTTCGTATATTTTATGTTGATTGGAGTGCTATTCGTTCAGCATTTTCTCTAGCTCTTCCACCATGCCCGCAGCCTTTGCCGCTTTGCTTGCCGGAGTTTTTTGCGGAGTAAACTGCTCGACAAGATTGTTCAAGCGTTCGAGTTTAGCCTTCTGTCCGTTCTTGGTGTATTCTCGGCGCAGCTGTATAATCTTCTCCGTGTCTTGTATTCCCTCGATGAGTCGTTCGAAGCGAATGCTTGAACGTGGACCAGGGTAGACGCAGTAGCAGTCGCCAGCAGCCCATGTGCGGAAACGTGAGTCGCGCAATGGGTCGCGTGTCCAGCTGTTGTACGACCAACGCAGATAACCGTCGTAGTCGCCTGCCACAGAGTGTATTGCCATCCAGGCTGCTTCGGCAGGAGCTGAGAAGGTGAAGGTGTTGGGGAATCCTTCGGTGCAACAGGTGTAGTAGGTACTTATCTTGCCCTCGTTACGGCGGCGTGCCATCACCTCCTCTGGGAATTTGTTGTTGTAGGGTATACAGTAGTAGTACAGGTCGCGCTCTATCTCCTCATGATATATGCCGGCAAGTGAAATTTTATATTCTGGGTCGGCATCTTTTATGACTTTTATAGCAGCCAGCATGGCATCCATCGGACGTTCGTCCATGGCTATGCAAGTCTTCTCAAACCATCCTTTCTTGCGTAGGTGACGCGAGAAGTCTTTTAAGAATTTACCCCAGTATTCGGCATAAGCCTTGTCGCCTGGTTTTGCTTTGATATACTGCACACGGTTGGTTGCCTCGTCGTAGTAGTCGAAACTGAGGTTCCATGGTATCATGGTGTAGCATGAAATGAGTCGGTTGATGCCAACATCGTTCATCATAAAGTCTACATACTTGTCGAATACGCCATAGTCGTAGCTCCATGAGCCGTCGATATGCTTGATGCGGGTCACCATCGAGTCGTAGTGGTCTTCGGTCTGTCCATTCCATGGCTTGTGCATAATACTTGTTGTTATGGCATATTGTCCGGCATCACGCAGCATCTTCATTATTGGTCGCATGGCATCGAAATGTTCTTTGCTCCATAGTGGCACATTATAGTAACGGGCAACGGAGTATGGGTTCTGCCACAAATCTATGTTCATTGACCACTGCTGAGGTTCGGGTAGGGTGCGGTTGATTACTTGCAGTTTCACCTCAAGGGTCTGGACTTTCATTCCATTGCCTTTTATTTTAATTTGTCCTGTATATGTTCCAGGCTTTGCGTCTTGTGGCACCCATATGTTCATCCATACTGGTTGTGTGGTGTTGCGTTTAATGGGCAGGGTTTTGTTTATGTCGAGTACATCGGCTACAACCGAAGAGTCGAAGTCGGCTGGATTGCGTACTCCGCAACCGCCGCCTTGGTCGTTTAGCTCGTCGGTCATCACATAGCGCACAAAGTTGGTGCGTACAGCAGTTGCTGGTATCACAGACTTGCCAGAGCGCAGGTCGGAGGCTACAACTTCTACGTCGCTTAGTTCGCGGTTTGTCCACAGCACGGCTTGGGCATTTATGCGTTCGCCACGCCATGCCTTGCCACTCCATGTGGCTCGCTTCTTAATCTTAGGGATGTCGTTGCGACGGTAGCGCACGTCGGTTGATGCCCAACTAAATTGAGTTGGCGCGGAAATCTTTGCCCATTCTGCATCGCTGTCTTGTGGCTTTGTATCGGTTAATTCTTCATATTGACCGAGTGGAAAGGTGGAAGTTTGCTCTATTGTTTGCGCACTTATACTAAGTGCAAGTGAACATAATACAATCGAAACTCCGTTTTTTTTCATTATGATATTGTTTTAGTTGTTGTTTTTAGATACTGTATATGTGCTTTGCGCCTACAAAGTTAGGCTTTTCTTATGGATTTTCGTTTAACTTGCTTCCATTTTTATGGGATTAAAAGAGTAATTACAGTAAACTATTGTGTGAAAGTGTATGATTTAAGGGATATAATAAATTCACAACCCTTATTATGTCTCATATATATTAAGGTGTAATTGTTTCTGAATATAACACAATGGTTGATGTATGTCAATTTGTAACGAAAATGACATCAAAACTTTAAATTTTTATCTGAAAAGTTTTGGAGTTAAGCAGAAAAGTTATACCTTTGCATCCGCTTTCGAGAACGAACGAAACCTCAAGCAAAACGAGATTGAGAAGTGTTCGAGAAAGCGAATAAAGAAAGAGTTCTTTGAAAAGATTTACATAAGACAGAT
>CAKPZC010000040.1 GCA_934203355.1 uncultured Prevotella sp.
CATATGCAAGCATTGGGTAATTTATTGTTATCCAATGACTTGCTTTCTTGTAAAATTACAAGTCTGCTAATTTAAGGCATATAAAAAAACGATGTTAATAGAACTGCAATAAAATATAGGCTTATGAAAAATGTATTTAGAGAACTCTTGATGCTTATGGTTGTCTTTATGGCGCACGTCTTGGTGGTCCATGCCGACACCTTCAAGGGAAAGATTGTTAATGCCGAGACGGGCGAACCTCTTGTCGGGGCTAATATTAACAGTGAGATAAACCCACAGCCGGGTTGGTCGATGCAAAATTCTACTGAGACCGACAGCACTGGTTGTTTTTATCTCAATAGTGGTTGGGAAGGCAGGATAATGTTAAAGTTCAGTATGATAGGCTATAAGAGCACCCGCAAGGTAGACTATTCGTACGGCGAGGAGGTGAAAGACACAACCGACCTTGGCACAATACGCTTGCAACCTACAGCACTTATGCTTCAGGAGGTAGAGGTTAAGGGACATATTCCGCGCATAACAATGTCGGGTGACACCATTGTGTTTAATCCAGATGCTTTTAAGCTGAAGGAAGGAGCACGCCTTGACGAACTGATTAAGAAGTTGCCTGGTGTGCAAAATCGTGACGGGAAACTATATTGGAACGATAAGCCTATTCGTCTTATGATGAATGGCAAGGACTTGTTTGGGGGCGACCAGATAGTGGGAGAACTTCCTGCTGAGGTGGCTAACAAACTTAAGTTGTACGACCGCAAGTCGGAACTGGCGCGACATACTGGTAGCGATGAGGGAGAAGAAGACCATGTACTTGATATTCAGGTGAAGCCAGGATTTCTTGACAAATGGTATGGAGAGGTTGAGGCGCAATACCAAACAAAGAAGCGATATATGTTTGACGTAAGGGCAAGCAAGCTTAGCGACCACGACCCGCAGATGATATATGCCCAAGCCAACAATGCCAACCGATATATCGACCGAACCATGCGACAGACTATGAACCGTAATATTGACGGCGATGGCAAGAGTCAGTATGGTTCGTACAACTATCAGCACAACTGGCAAACTAAGGGAGCCGAGAATTTCGACAACAACCGTATCGACTTTAGTGCAAACCTTGGTCATAGCGATGGTTGGAACACTTTCAATCAGTCTACCGAGACATTCTTCCCTGATAAAGACCGCACCTTTGCCTTGTCGCGTAGACACCGTAACAAGCATAATGTTACGCCGCAAATCCAAGCGAACCTCTTTGCTTATACCGACTCGCTCAACACCATAACCGTTAAGGCGCATGCCACATACGCAAAGAGTCGCACTACGAACCAAACAGATGCAGCCTCCTATGGATATGAGCCAAACAAGTTTGAGTATCATACACTCGATGCCGTGCTGGCAGCAAAGCCTGGTGACGCTCTATACAACCGTCTTATAACACGAAGCCGCAACTATCAGACAGACGATGAGCAGACACGCCAACTCGTTGTCGACTATGCCTGGGTTCATTATCTTGGCAAGAAAGGTTCGTTCTCGTTGTCTGGTCAAACTAAGTTTAACGGCAACAACAGCGACACCTATATAAACCGCAGTCTTGAGTATTTGCGCGAAAGCAGAAACGAGAATCAGTGGCAGTCTTACGACTATACCAAGCACGGTGCCAGCACATCTCTTAAAGCTGCCTTCGACTATTGGCTTGGCAAGAAGGTATATATCAATATAGCCGACAACCTTATGTATACACGCACACGTGTAGGTCGCAATTTCTTTGCCGACACCGACGAGCACAACGTAAGCAATAATATGCCAACAACGCTCGACACCGACAACGCTTTGCAATATCTGCTACATACATGGACCAATACAATGACGTTGAAGTCGACTATTACTCCGACGAAGAAGATTATGATTATGCCTAAGCTCGATTGGGTTATGAACCGCGAGAGTACCGACTATCAATATGGTCGTCTCGACACCGCAGCCGTGCGCATAAGCCATGCCATAGAGCCGTCTATCTTCCTAAAGTGGAAGATGAACCGGGTACGCAGTATGGATTTGTCGTTTGCCTATAACACAACGGTGCCCGATTTTATCAGTACCTTTGGCTATCGCAACACAATAGACCCATTGCAGATATCAGAAGGCAACCCATTGCTGCACAACTCGCATAGTCATACCACAACCTTTGGCTATCATCGTATGTGGTTGCGCAAGCAGATAGTACTTGGCATTAGTGCGTCGTACCGCAAGGATATAAATCCTACAGCTACACTCTATAGATACAACTCTAATACAGGTGTCTACGAGTCGAAGCCAATGAATGTAAAGGGTGGAGATGAGTGGAAGTTCGGTCTCAACTACGACCAGGGTCTGGGTGTCTACTTCCGTATTATGAACAAGTTTGCCTTGTCTAAGTCGCAGTCGTACGGATTCCTCACAATCGTCGACAATGCCGACCCACAAGCCAAAGCCGACTTGAACCATCAGCGTTTGCTTGGTGTAAACGATAATTTGGAGTTGACGTACGAGACGGAGAAGCTTAGTTTGACTATCTTCAACGACCTTACGCTCAACCGTTATCGTTACGACGACGCCTCGTACAACAGTCGTCCCGTATACAATAGTGCAGGAATAAGCGCCCGTATCAAGCTCTCGCCAGTAGAGTTGTGGATAAGATTGGCAGACGATTTCCGTTCGGGATATCAGACAGCAGAGATGAACGGACATAAGTTGATGTCGAACGCAAGCATCAACTACAGTTTCTGCAAGAACAAGTGCCGCCTTTCGTTGTGGGTAGACGATATCTTCAACAAGGATATCTACTACGAAAGTGAATACTCGGCATATCAGCGTGAGGAATATTCAGCCAACTATTTGCATCATTACATGAACCTGACGTTTACGTACAGGTTTGACGCAAAGAGTAAGAAATAGTATAAAGTATAATAGGAGGTATGGTTTTAAGTCATACCTCCTATTTTATTGTTCTATTCTTCATCCATGTCTTCGTCGTCAAACCCGAACATTGCTGGGTCGACGAAGGCATCCAGAGCACGGCGTTCTTTCTTAGTAGGTCTGCCAGTACCGCGTGCACGGTCTACAAATCCGCTTATGCGGCTCATCTCAAGCAATTCGTATTGCTTGGCATCTGTCACATTCTCGTAAACCTCAGGAATAAGCTTGGCACCTACACGTTGCTCAATGGTTTTCAGAATCTTGAAAGAGTAGGTGATGGGTGGTTTCTTCACGCTCACCACTTCGCCTGCCTTTATAGTGTGGCTTGGTTTTACGTTGACATTGTTTATTGTCACACGACCATTCTTGCAAGCGTCGGCAGCTATGGAGCGTGTCTTGAATATGCGTGCCGCCCATAGCCATTTGTCAATACGAGCTACTTCTGCCATAAGCCTTATTGTTTTTTAGTTTTTTTGCCCAGCTTGTTGAACTGGTTCATTGTGATGCTTAATCCGGCGAGCACAAAGCTCTTGATGATGTCTACCGCCTGGTCTATCGAAGGTTGTAGGGTTTTCATTTCATCCTCGTCGTATTTGCCGAGCACCCAGTCTACTTGTTGACCTTTTGCAAAGTCGGCACCGATACCCATGCGCAGTCGTGCATACTGCTGTCCGATGAGTTGCTGTATGTTGCCAAGACCGTTGTGACCACCGTTAGAGCCGTTGCCCTTCAGTCGGAAGTCGCCAAGCGGAATTGAGAGGTCATCGACAACTACGAGCATACGTTCTTGGTCGATGTTTTCCTTCTGAAGCCAGTAGCGCACCGCATTGCCGCTCAGGTTCATGTAGGTGGTAGGCTTCAGTATAAACACCTTGCGTCCTTTTATCGAAGCCTCGGCTACGAATCCGTAGCGTTTGTCCTGGAAAGTAGCTCCCAGTGATTTGGCAAGCTCGTCGACCACCATGAATCCTGTGTTGTGGCGTGTGTGGTCGTATTCGTCGCCAGGGTTGCCAAGGCCCACTATTAAATATTTGTCCACTTCTTTAATGAGTTAATGATTGAATTATCGCAAGTTATCTTCCTATAACTACTTTCGCTTGCGAAACTTCAGTTAATGATTAATTGACGTTTCAATCAATTACGTAAAACGTAAAAAAGCGCACTCGTCGTAATGACGCATGCGCTTTCTTTATTGTTGTGTGCTAATGTGCTATTGATTAAGCCTCTGCGTTGGCAGCAGCAGACATAGCGGCACGTGTCATCTTGATAGAGCATACGATGACATCCTTGCCTGTAGCGATCTCCAAGCCCTCGAAGCTCAACTCGCCAACCTTGATGCTCTTGCCAATCTTGAGCGCTGTAACGTCGATGTCAAGGTGCTCAGGAATCTGCTGGTAAGGAGCAGTAACGTTGATTTTGCGGATAGAGAGGTTCATACGGCCACCGTCGCGTACACCCTGTGCAAGACCTGTGAGCTTAACAGGAATACCGATAGTGATAGGCTTCTGGTCGTTAACCTCGAGGAAGTCAACGTGCAGAACAGCGTCAGTTACTGGGTGGAACTGAATCTCCTTAAGGATAGCTGTGTGAGCCTCGCCGTCGATGAGGAGGTTGATTACATAGATATGGGGAGTGTAGATAATCTTGCGGAGCTCGGTCATAGCTACAGCAAACGACTTAGCTACTGGTTTGCCGTCCTGCTCAGCGATACCGTAAAGGTTGCAAGGTACAAGACCTTCCTTACGCAATGTTTTAGAAGCTTTCTTTCCAAGGGTCTCACGCTTCTGACCTGCTACATTAATCTCTTTCATAATTGTGTTACTCTAAATTAAGTTTAATAAATAAAAATGTTTATGCCTTAATTCGCCATCACACGAGAACTCTGAATTTTCACAAATTCTGTATCGATGTGCTCAAAAAAGCGGTGCAAAGGTACTTATTTTATGCGGAATGAGCAAAGATTGAGCCGAAAATGTTTATATTTTGTCTGTTTTTGCTTAATAATTCACTTATTTTTTGGTAGTTCCCTTGTTTTTGTATATTTTTGCAGAACAAAATGCATATCGAACAAGAAAATAGAGACACATTATAATATAATAGAAGGATGATCAACCGCGAATTAATCAGAATTAAGATAGTTCAGTTAACCTACGCTTACTATCAGAATGGCAACAAGCTAATGGACAGTGCCGAAAAAGAATTGCTCTTTAGCTTGTCGAAGGCATACGACTTGTATAACTACCTATTGGA
This sequence comes from uncultured Prevotella sp., assembly GCA_934203355.1. Lineage (GTDB taxonomy): Bacteria > Bacteroidota > Bacteroidia > Bacteroidales > Bacteroidaceae > Prevotella. Next base: position 5,200 of record CAKPZC010000040.1, read on the forward strand.
ACTCATTGTAGCTGTCACACAGGAGGAGCGCCGACGTGTTGACGTTGCTTCACAACGTGCACAGCGTGAGGGCACAGAGATGCCTTCGCAAAAATTCGCTTACAACAAGTTTGCCGTTCAGCTTGAAGAGAACAAGCAACTCAACGAGTTTGCCGAGACCCAGAAACAGTCGTGGGCTGACAGCGTGGAGTTTGTGCGTGGTCTGTGCAACCAGATAGAGAAGAGCCAGGCCTACACCGACTACATGGCAACAAAAGATTCAACCTACGATGACGACCGCGAGGTGTGGCGCAAGCTCTACCGTCAGCTTATTCAGGAGAATGAGGATCTCGACGCGTTGCTTGAGGAGCAGAGTCTCTATTGGAATGACGACAAGGAAGTAGTCGACACATTTGTGTTGAAGACCATAAAGCGTTTCGACCCGAAAAACAAGGCTAAGCAGGAACTTCTGCCCGAATACAAGGATCAGGAGGACAAGGATTTCGCTCAGAAACTGTTCCGTGCAACTATTCTCAATGCCGACCAATATCAGCGCTACATGAGTGAGACATCGCGCAACTGGGACTTTTCGCGCCTTGCATACATGGACGTGGTAATCATGCAGATTGCCATCGCCGAGATGCTCACATTCCCCAATATCCCAATCAGCGTGACCATCAACGAGTATGTGGATCTTGCTAAGCTCTATTCAACACCGCGCTCGGCTGGCTACATCAACGGCATGCTCGACTCAATTGCACGTTTCCTTGTGTCAACAGGCAAGCTGATGAAGACCATCGAGGATCGTCCGCAGCGCCGTCAGGCTCCGCGTCGTCCTGCAACTCCGCGACTCAACCGTGCACAGCAGGCTTTGGAGGAGGGCGAGGTGTTACGCACACGCTATGCCGCACAGGCAGAAGAACAGGAATCGCAGACAGAAGACTCTGCCGAACAGGAGGAGTTCTAAAACTGGCTTGTGGAGTATTGTCTTATTGACGATAGCAAAACACAAATAAAAAAAAATAATAATCAATAAACAATAATTAATCAATGAATGTAATGTTACTTGCAGCCCAGGCACAGCAGGGCAATGGATATGGTATGCTGATAATGATGGTGGCCATTTTTGCCATTATGTATTTCTTCATGATTCGTCCGCAGCAGAAGCAGCAGAAGAAGATTCGTGAGTTTCAGAATGCACTTAAGGAGGGCGACAAGGTCGTTCTCGGTGGTGGCATACACGGCACAGTGCGTCGCGTTGATCTTGCCGCTGCAATCGTTGAGGTGGAGATAGCTCGTGGCGTTGTCGTTTCTGTCGACAAGAGCGGCGTGTTCGCCGAAGCTGCTCAGCAGCCTCAGAAGTAAATAAATTTTTTGTATAAGCCGTTATATTGATTAATGGAAAATCGCTTGACGCAAATATACAGGTTTGTCAGGAACTTCTTGTTCAGCTCTGTGAACAAGGAGTTTCTGATTTTTTTGTTCTTTCTCGTACTGAGTACGTTCTTTTGGACGATGATGGCACTCAACGAGACCTACGAACAGGAGGTGTGTGTGCCTGTGCGTCTTGTAAACGTGCCAAAGAACGCTGTACTTACCACCGAGATGGAGGACACGGTGCGTGTCACCGTGCGCGACAAGGGCTATGCACTTGCCGCATATATCTATGGCGACCGCGTACATCCAATCAATGTAAACTTCTCGGCTTACGCCAACAGGCAGACTGGCTATGGCGTGGTGTCGTCACAGGATTTGTTGAAAATGGTCAACCAGCGTTTCACTGGAGCCTCTAAGGTGGTGCAGGTGAAACCCGATAGGCTCGACTTCTACTTCAACTATGGACTCTCGCGCCGTTTGCCAGTGCGTATGTCGGGTTATGTGGTACCAGGTAAGTCATACTATCTTGCTCGCACACGATTCTGGCCTGATGTGGTAACGGTGTATGCCTCTAAACGCATACTCGACTCTCTGCGTTTTGTCAAGACAGTGCCTATCAACATTGTAAACTTTGGCGACACTGTTATTCAGACCGTAGCGTTGGAGAAGATAAAGGGAGTGAAAATAGTGCCCAAGGAGGTGCGCATAGGTCTTTATCCCGACATTCTCACCGAGGAGACCATCGACGTGCCAGTGAAGGCTATTAATATGCCCGAGGGTAAAGTGCTGCGCACGTTCCCGTCGAAAGTAAAAGTGAGTTTCATTGTTGGTGCCAGTATGTTCCGCACTATCAATGCCGACATGTTCTCTGTTGTGGTCGATTATAACGAACTAATGGAGCAGCCGTCGGATAAGTGCAACATTTATCTGAAGTCATCTCCGCAAAGTGTGCGCAATGCCAGCTTGCAGATTAATCAAGTCGACTATCTGATAGAACAACAGTAAAGAATTTTGGATATATCAACCAAGAGTCTTATATAAATAATAGAGTGGCAACAATATGAAAATAGCAATAACTGGAGGCATTGGCTCGGGCAAGAGCTATGTGTGTCGACTGCTTGCAGAGCGTGGCATAGAGGTATACGATAGCGATGCAGCGGCAAAGCGACTAATGCGTACGTCGGCTGAGTTGCAACAGCAGCTATGCCAACTTGTTGGCAACGGGGTTTACACTGCTGATGGACAGTTGCAGAAACGCGTGCTTGCCGATTATCTTCTCGCGAGCGAGTCGAACAAGCTTTTGCTCAACAACGTGGTGCATCCCGCAGTGGCGCGCGACTTCATGGCTTCTGGCAAAGACTGGCTTGAGACTGCCATACTCTTCGAGAGTGGATTCGACCGACGTGTGGCTTTCGACAAGGTGGTGTGTGTGTCGGCTCCGCGAAGTGTGCGTATAGAGCGCATTGTTAGTCGCAATAACATCACAGCCAGCAAGGCTGCCGAATGGATTGATGCGCAGATGAAGCAGGAAGAAACCGAGAGGCGTAGCGACTTTGTTATAGTGAACGACGGAGAGCGCGACTTGAGGCAGCAGATAGAACAAGTGTTAGCACTATGTAGATAAAAATCTGTGTTGTCACAGTTCTGAAAAGACAATTAATAATTAATAACTAATAAAATAACAATTAAAGAAAAATGGAAACAATTCTTTCAATAGCAGGAAAACCTGGACTTTACAAACTTGTGTCTCGCGGTAAGATGAACCTCATTGTTGAGACTATCGATGCAACACACCGTCGCATTCCGGCATTCGCTTCCGACCGTGTTACATCGCTTGCCGACATCGCAATGTATACCGACGCAGAGGACATCCCATTGTGGCAGGTATTGAAGAGCCTTGGCGAGAAGGAGCAGTCGAAGGAATGTTCACTCAACTACAAGAAGTGCTCAGCCGACGAACTCCACGCTTTCTTCGCAGAAGTGCTTCCTGCTTACGATCGCGACCGTGTTCACGACTCTGACATCAAGAAACTTATCCAGTGGTACAACATCCTCGTGAACAACGGAATCACCGACTTCGAGGCTACACTCGCTCCTACAATGGGTGACAATGTAGACGACCGCCAGGAGGCAGCTGAGTAATTCTCAAAAATAATAAAATACAACGAATGATAAAATCCGTAAGACCAAAGAAAAATCTCGGACAACACTTCCTCACCGACCTCGGTATTGCTAAGGCTATAGCCGACACTGTCGACGCTTGTCCCGACATCCCGGTGCTGGAGATAGGACCTGGTATGGGTGTTATGACCCAATTCCTTGTCACTAAGCCACGACCAGTGAAGGCTGTGGAGATAGACAAGGAGTCGGTGGCTTATCTCAATGAGAAGTTCCCGACATTGCGTGAGAATATCATTGGCGAGGACTTCCTGCGTATGGACCTCAACAATATATTCGACGGCAAGCAGTTTGTGCTCACAGGAAACTATCCCTACGACATCTCCTCGCAGATATTCTTCAAGATGCTCGACTATAAGGAGCTTATTCCTTGCTGCACAGGTATGATTCAGCGTGAGGTGGCTCTTCGCATAGCGTCGGCTCCGGGCAATAAGGCTTACGGCATTCTGTCGGTGCTCATTCAGGCATGGTATGACGTGGAGTATCTCTTCACCGTCGACGAGACAGTATTTAATCCGCCTCCAAAGGTGAAGAGTGCCGTGATACGCATGACGCGCAATGAGGTGATGGATCTTGGCTGCGACGAGCGTCTGTTTAAGCGCGTGGTGAAGACAGTCTTCAATCAGCGTCGCAAGATGTTGAGAGTGTCGTTAAGACAGATATTCGGCTCATCAGCCTCGGCTGAGTTCTATGCCCAGGACATCATGACCAAGCGTCCAGAGCAACTCTCCGTGCAGCAGTTTGTGGAACTCACAAACATGGTAGACGCAGAGATGAAGCGTTGTGAATTGTAATCAATACACATTGTGAAGAAAATAATAATCCCCGCCACTTTAAAAGTGACGGGGATTTTTTTGTATTAGTCTACAACCTCGAGCAGCAGCACGCGGCTTGCCCATTCGTTGGCTTTGCCCCAGTCTGCGTTATGACCATAAGGGATTTCCAGACCGTTCTGCATGAGATATTCGCCTGAGAAAGTCTTGCCCTCGAAGGCGAGCGGAGTCTTGTCGATGCGGTTAAGCTCGGTGATGCGATAGCGCTTCTGCGGGTTGAGACCTGCCATCGGGATGCGTGGCAGGTGCTGATTGCAGAACGACTCGGTCTTCCACCAGAAGAACACCGCCTTTTCCTTGGCATCGGTCACGTATATGAGCGAAGCCACACCTTTCTTCTCGTAGGGCGACTGCAGGCGATAAAGGTCGCCGAACTGCACGATAGGACGTATGCGCTTGTAGTCGGCAATAGCCTTGCGGCACTGCTCCTTATCCTCGTCGTTGAGCACTTTAGGTTGTATCTCCATGCCAAGACGTCCGCTCATAGCCACGTCGGTGCGATACTTCAAAGGCACGGTGCGTGCTGTCTGATGGTTGGGGGCATTTGAGATGTGCGAAGCCATGGCGATGGCAGGGAAGAAGTAACTGGTTCCCCACTGCATGTATACACGCTGCAGGGCATCGGTGTTATCGCTTGTCCAGAACTCATCGAAGTAGGGCAGTGTGCCCCAGTTGACACGTCCACCACCCGAAGCGCAGTCCTGTATTGTGAGGTCGGGGTATTTGGCGCGTATACGCTGCAACACTTTCTCGAAACCGCGGTGATATTCGATGAACAGGTGGCTCTGGTTGTTGGCAGTAAGATACTGTGAACCGTGGTTTGAGATGTTCATGTTGGCATCCCACTTGATGTAGTCAATCTCCGGATACTTCGTCATCATGTCGTCGACGATTGAGAACACAAAGTCCTGCACCTTAGGATTACCAAGGTCGAGCACCACCTGAGTGCCGCCGCGTCCGCACTTTAGGTCGCGCTTAGGAGCCTTAATCACCCAGTCGGGATGCTTCTCGAAGAGCTCACTCTTGGTGTTCGACATCTCAGGCTCAAGCCAGATGCCAAACTTTATGCCTAATTTCTTTGCTTCTGCAAGCAGACCCTCGATGCCGTGTGGCAGTTTCTCCTTGTCCACAACCCAGTCGCCGAGTGCACAGTTGTCGATGCTGCGCTTGTATTTGTCGCCAAACCATCCGTCGTCCATAACGAAGAGCTCGCCGCCCATCGACTTGATGTCGGCCATCATCTGCGCCATTTCCGGCTCCTTGATGTTGAGATATACACCCTCCCAAGAGTTAAGCAGAATCTTGCGCTCGCGGTTGCCGTTCATCAGTTTATACTTGCGTCCCCAGTTGTGGAAGTTGCGGCTCACTCCGCTCATTCCCTCTTTGCTGTAGGAGAAGGCAGTAACAGGAGTAGTGAATGTCTCGCCCTTAGCCAAATGATACTCCGAGTTGTAGTCGTCGATGCCGGCAAAGAACTGGTGGTACTCCGACTCATCGGTCACGGCACGCAGCTTGTAGTTGCCCGAATAGCAGATAGCGGCACCGATTACACGCCCCGTGTTCTCCTGCCCCTTACCGTCGAGCGAGAACATAACCTCGCCACGAGAAGTATGTGCATTGCGTGTTCCGTCGCGGTTTTCAATGACAAATGTGCCAGGCTTTAGCTCCTCCTCCGAGAGCTGCGCCTCGTTGGCCCATGCACCGTAGAAGTGCGACATCCACACGTTGCCACGGCGGATGGGCAGATAGGCAGAGTCAAACTGCGAGAGAGTGACTGTTGTCTTCTCGCCGTTGTTTATCTCTGTCCACATCTCTATAATGTCCACATCGTTGTAGGCACGGTAGCACACTGTGACGTAGAACGGATAGACACGGTCCTTGAGCTTAACCTTCAGCACCTTGGCATTCTGCTCCGAAGTGGTGGAATAGCTGTCTACATCCATCTCAAGAGTCATGTTGCCATCGGCATGACGCACCGAAAGGGCAGCGGCCGATTCGCCTATCATGCCATACACAGGATAAGCATCCTTGCCAGCTGTGCCGCCTGCCTGCAGAGAGGCAATGTCGGCGTCCGACAACTTGTCGCCATAATACACGAATTTGAATGCGCCTCCCTTTGTAGCATCAACAACGAGCGATGTCTTGGGGGTTGACACACTGATATTCTCGGCATTAGCCATGCTTGAGAGCATCATCATAGCTAATGCCGGAAGAGCAATACGCTTGGAATATTTTCCCATTGTTCGATTTTTTGATTGTTTGTTGATTTAAGATTTATATTCTGACTACAAAATTATCCAATTTATTCTAAAAGTACAAACTTTGTAATGTATTTTGCCTTTGATTATTCGCAATTTCAAGTATTTTCGCTAAATTTGCAAAGTGAATATCATAAAAACAAATTCGAAACTAATACAATATTAATTATGATAGACGTAAAAGAAACATTGAGCGGCGCTGAGGAGCGCATGGAGATGGGTGCGATGTACTTGGAAGAGCAGCTCGCACGCATTCGTGCCGGACGCGCCAATGTGGCTATTCTCGACGGTATTCGAGTTAGCTCGTGGGGTTCGATGGTGCCATTGAACCAGGTTGCCAACGTGACAGTGCCCGATCCGCGCACTATCGCCATCCGTCCTTTCGACAAGAAGCAGATTCGCGACATCGAGAAGGCTATCATGGACAGCGACGTGGGCATCACTCCCGAGAACAACGGCGAGATTATTCGCCTCGGCATACCACAGCCCACAGAGGAACGACGCAAGGAACTCGTGAAGCAGTGCAACAAGATTGGCGAGCGCACCAAGGTGGAGATTCGCAACGCACGCCAGGAGACCAAGGATAAACTGAAGAAGGCCATCAAGGACGGACTCTCGGAGGACCTTGAGAAGGATGCCGAGAACGAGCTTCAGAAGATTCACGACAAGTTTGTGAAGAAGGTAGAGGATCTGCTTGCTGCAAAGCAGAAGGAGATTATGACCGTATAATAAAAGTATAATAAAAAAGGTAAAAGAGTATAGCGGCTGCCTTATAATAAGGCTTATTAAGCCTCACTAAGCCTCACTAAGCCTTATTAAGCCTCACTAAGCCTTAGTAAACTTTTAGCAAGGCTTAGATAGGCTTAGATAGGCTTAGCAAGGCCTATTCAGGCTTAGTAAAGCCTATTCAGGCCTAGCAAGGCTTATTAGCCCCCCAAATACTCTTTTACCTTTTTATTTTTTTTACTTTTTATAGATGCAAGGATTAGTAATCAAGAACACTGGCAGTTGGTATACCGTGCGTACTACCGAAGGGGCTACGGTCGACTGCAAGATTAAGGGCAACTTCCGCCTAAAGGGCATACGCAGCACCAACCCCGTTGCTGTGGGCGACAATGTGGAGATTGTGCGCAATCAGGAGGGCACGGCGTTTATCACTGCCATCTGCGACCGCCGCAACTACATCATACGCAAGTCGCAAAACCTGAGCAAGCAGAGCCATATCATAGCCGCCAATGTCGACCAGGCTTTCCTCATCGTCACCGTTAACTATCCGCAGACAAGCACCATATTCATCGACCGCTTTCTCGCTACTGCTGAGGCTTACAGTGTGCCTACGGTGCTTGTGTTCAACAAGACCGATATCCTCTCCGACGAGGAGTGCCACTATCAGGAGATGATGATGAAGCTGTATGAGACGGTGGGCTACAAGTGTGTGGCTGTGTCGGCCACCACCGGACTGGGCATGGACACCATAAAGCCTATGCTCAAGGGCAAGATAACGCTCCTTAGTGGCAATAGCGGAGTGGGGAAGTCGACTTTCATCAACCATATTCTGCCCGGTGCCAACCTGCGCACATCGTCGATTTCCGACGCACACAACACGGGTATGCACACCACCACTTTCTCTGAAATGCTTGAGTTGCCCGAGGGAGGATATCTTATAGACACTCCTGGAATCAAGGGATTCGGCACGTTCGACATTGAGCCCGAGGAACTGACGAGCTATTTCAAAGACATATTCCACTTCTCAAAGGACTGCCGATTCAATAACTGCACACATACCCACGAGCCGGGATGCGCTGTGCTTAAGGCAGTGGAAGATCACTACATAGCCGCATCGCGCTATCAGAGCTATCTGTCGATGCTTGAAGACAAAGACGAGAACAAGTATCGTGAGGCTTATTAAAGGGGAGTTATTGGAAGTTATTGGGAGTTAAAGGGAAGTTATTGGGAGTTAAAGGGAAGTTATTGGAAGTTATTGGGAGTTATTTGGAGTTAAGTATGTGGTAATAGCTCATCTTTATATATGAGTGGCAATCTGTGAGAGTGTGTAAAAACTCTACCATGATTGTTAAGCCTCTCCTACTATATATAAATATGACCATACACTTATAAAAAAAAGACAACGCCTGCTGCTTGTTGTTCAAGTAGCAGGCGTTGTCTTTTTTTTATTTGCGTTGTCTTTTGTTTTTACATCACGCTTATTTCATCCACAAAGAGGAAGGCTGGTTTTCCCTTTCCGCTGTGCCATTCGGGTATGCTGCGCTCCGAAGTGGCGAGCACTTTCACGTAGCGTGCCTTTACGGTTGGGAAGTCAAGTTTGTGGGTGTATACCTTGTCGGCAGCATCCTTAGTCATAGCCGGCAGCTGCTTTGTAGCCACAGTCTTGAATGTCTTGCCGTCCTGCGACACGCTCACCTCGATGTTGCGTGCGTCGAAAACCCATGAGCCTCTGTCTACACATGTGTTGAACTCCACGTGCGAGATAGCATTGGTCGTCTGCATGTCGACAACAGCCTCAAGGTCGTTCTCGCAGAATCCGAGCCAGCGACCTGTGCCGAAGCCAGTGTCGCCCAGCAAACCGTCGGTCAGAGCCACCGCGCCGTTATAGGTGTAGTTGTTGTGGGTGGGCTGCAACAGAGTGACGGGGCAGGCTGTAGCCTTATTGAAGTTTATTTCCTGGCGGCTCACATTGCTTCGCTTGCCGTCGCGGAAGGCAGCTGCGCTAATCTTGGCAGATTTCTGCAGGTGGATAGCTCCCGTGTAGAGCGGGCTGTTGGCAGTAGGCTCCGAGCCATCGAGTGTGTAGCGAATTTCGGCGTTGCCTGTTGTAGTGAGGTGCACAACAATCTCGCGCCACTTGTTGTCGGAGTCGACATGAATGTTGACGTTGAAGAGATGCTTGGCATAGTTGTAGCCCAGACGGTCGTAGAGATGGGTGAACTCCACGAGGCGACTTGTGAAGTCGGCATAGTTCTTCTGTTCAGGCTGGCTCCACTGCACCTCGCTCAGGGCTGCCAATCGAGGCAGTGCCATATATTGCATTTGCTTGAAAGTAGGCATATACTCGGTCCAGATATTAGCCTGCACACCGATGATGTGGCGCGACTCGTCGGCAGTAAGCTCCTTGGGCATAGGCTCATAAGAGTAGACGCGCTCTAACGGCAGGTAGCCACCGATGGCTTCAGGCTCGTTCTTCTTGTCGAGAGCCTGATAGTAGTCGAAGTAGAGATAGCTGTTGGGGGTCATCACTACATCGTGGTGTTGCTTAGCAGCAGCGATGCCGCCAGCCTCTCCGCGCCACGACATCACAGTGGCACCCTCGGCAAGTCCGCCCTCAAGAATCTCGTCCCATCCGATGGTGTTGCGTCCGAGCGACTTCAGATAGTTAGAGGCATGTGTGATGACGTAGCTCTGCAGACGCTCCTCGGCAGAGTGACCGTCCTTTGCCTCAAGATGCAGGGCCTTGATGCGAGCCTGACACTTGGGACACTTCTGCCACTGGGTCTTGGGACACTCGTCGCCACCCACATGGATATATTTCGACGGGAACAGGGCCACAACTTCCTTCAATACGTCGTCGACAAACTTCATTGTCTTGTCGTTGCCAGCGCAGAGCACATTGTCCGAAACGCCCCACATCTCCCACACCTTATAAGGACCGCCTGTGCAGCCAAACTCGGGATAGGCGGCAAGAGCAGCCTGCATGTGTCCAGGCAGGTCTATTTCGGGAACGATGGTGATGTAGCGGTCGGCGGCATACTTCACGATGTCGCGTATCTCCTTCTGTGTGTAGAATCCGCCATAGGGTTTGCCGTCATACTTGCCAGTGTTGTGACCAATGACGGTCTGTGTGCGCTTTGAGCCTATCTCGGTGAGCAGCGGATACTTCTTTATCTCGATGCGCCATCCCTGGTCGTCGGTCAGGTGCCAGTGGAAACGGTTGATGTTGTGCAGGGCGAGCATGTCGATAAACTGGCGTATGGAGTCGGTGCTCACGAAGTGGCGCGACACGTCGAGGTGTGTTCCGCGGTAAGAGAATCGCGGAGCGTCGGCTATGTGGGCGCAGGGAATAGCCACCTGCGATGCCTTGCCGCTAACCACTGGCAACGACTTGCGCAGGGTCTGTATGCCATAGAACACTCCTGCAGCCGAAGCTCCAGCTATACGTATGCGCTTGGCGTCGACGTCGAGTTTGTAGCCCTCGGCGTTGTCGATGGTCTTGTCGATAGACAGCACAATGGCTGTGGCGTTCTTGACCTGCTTGCCGATGGTGGGGCGCATGCCGGTGGCTTGCTCGATGTAAGAGGCAAGCATGGCGGCGTTGCGCTTCATGTCGTTGCTGCTTGTGGCAACAACTATGGATGTCTTGCCGTTAAGAGTGAATGGTGTGTCGTTGGTAACGTCTACCTGGCGCGGTTGAGGCACGATGTTGAAGTCCGCAGTCTGTCCCGATGCGGAGCCGGGCAGGAGGAATGCCATTGAGGCAACTACTCCTGTCAATAGTTTCTGATTCATTGTATTTGTTTAGCAAGAATAGGTTTGTGGTTAAAACCGTGGCTAAAAATAGCCTTATATATATATTATGATGCAAAATTAGACAAAAAATAGTACAATTCAAAAGCTATAGACATTTTTTTTGCCTGCTATAGAGTTATTAAAGTGCCGATTATGCAATAAAATTCATAGAATATCATTAACTTTGCAACACAAATTTTCAAAATAACATAAACATCAGGATTTTATGGGAGGCATATTCGGCACCATTTCCAAGAAAAGCTGTGTAGCAGACGTTTTCTATGGAACCGACTACAATTCACATCTCGGCACGCGACGTGGCGGTCTGGCGATGTACAGTAAGGAAAAGGGATTCGTGCGTTCGATTCACAATTTGGAGAGCTCTTACTTCCGCTCCAAGTTTGAGCCAACGCTCGACCGCTTTGAGGGAAGCACGGCAGGCATCGGCGTAATCAGCGACACCGACGCGCAACCGCTTGTAATCAATTCGCATCTTGGACGTTTCGCAATCTGCACTGTTGCCAAGATAGTGAACATTGAAGAGCTAACTCAGAAACTGCTTGCGAAGAACATGCACTTTGCTGAGCTTTCACAGAGTGCAACAAACCAAACCGAACTCGTTGCCTTGCTCATTATTCAAGGCAAGACGTTCAAGGAAGGTATAGAGAACGTATACCACAACATCAAGGGCTCATGTACCATGATGATTCTAACCGAGAATTCGCTTATCTGCGCCCGCGACTCATGGGGACGCACACCTATAATTATAGGCAAGAAGGATGGGGCTTATGCCGCTTCGAGCGAATCGACTTCTTTCCCTAATCTTGATTATGAAGCCGACTACAATGTGGGCCCAGGAGAAATCGTGGAGCTTACACCCGACGGCATGACACAGCTGCGACCCGCCAACAAGAAGATGCAGGTGTGTTCGTTCCTGTGGGTATACTACGGATTCCCAACTTCGACCTACGAGGGCAAGAATGTGGAGGAAGCGCGTTTCACCAACGGATTCAACCTTGCTAAGACCGACGACGTGGAGGTAGACTGCTGTTCGGGAATACCCGACTCGGGCACAGGCATGGCTATGGGTTATGCCGCAGGAAAGGGTGTGCCCTATCAGCGCTGCATTGCCAAGTACACGCCGACATGGCCTCGCTCGTTCACTCCCACCAATCAGGAGATGCGCTCGCTTGTGGCAAAGATGAAGCTCATCCCCAACAAGGCTATGATTAATGGCAAACGAGTGCTCTTCTGCGACGACTCTATCGTGCGCGGCACACAGCTGCGCGACAACGTGAAGGGACTCTTCGATGCCGGACTCAAGGAGTATCACATGCGTATAGCATGTCCGCCACTCGTGTATGGATGCCCATTCATCAACTTCACATCAGCTAAGAGCGACATGGAGCTCATCACACGACGCATCATACAGAAGTTTGAGGGCGACGCCAACAAGGACCTCGACAAGTATGCCACCACAGGCTCACCGCAGTACAACAAGATGGTCGACGAAATACGCCGACAGCTTGGACTCACATCGCTGAAGTTCAACACCATCGAGCAGCTCATCAAGGCCATCGGATTGCCTAAGTGCCAGGTGTGTACCCACTGTTTCGACGGATCGAGCAAGTATACGCTTGAACAACAGGCCGACGAATAAAACAAAAGGGCAGGGATTCTCGCGAATTCCTGCCCTTTTAGTCATTTTCAAACTTTCACTTTGTTGTCCCTACAACAATCAAATACCTTTTTACCTTTAAATCGTTTAATATAATTAAAACAAACCTTTATTTAGTAACAACAACTTGTGTTAATCAAAATGAACCTTTCTTTAAAATATTACCTATAACGTATTCTTTTCTTTTTCTGATGCAAATTTAAGAATAATCCTAATATGAGTCAATAAAAATATGCTACATTTTGCATTTTTTGTTGTGCAAACGTTTGACTTAATGTCCATATTTGGGTCATATCCAAGATTTGTTGTAATTTTGCATCAAAACTCACAACAATTAACTACTTTCGCTTGCGAAACTTTAATAAACATAAAATAACGAGAGATGAATAAGAATGAAATCTGCTATATAGCGATTGTAGCAGTGTTGGGCGTTTCCCTGCTCTTGGGATTCGCCGTCGAAGTGTTTGGATTGGATTTGGGCAGTGCAGCATGGATTGCTGAATGGGTGACGTCGCCCATAGCACTCGCCATCGGTTTTGTGTTTGCCTTGACAATGGGCAAGGCGTTTCCCGACTTTAACAAGACGATGTCGAAAAAGTTGCTGCAAAACTCGGTCATAGGATTGGGTTTCGGCATGAATGTCGACAAGGCTCTTGCCTCGGGCTCCGAGGGTATGATGTTTACTATTGTCAGCGTGTTTGGCACTCTTGCCCTTGGCTGGCTCTTCGGCAGAAAACTTCTCGGTGTTGACTCGCAGACGAGCTATCTGCTGTCGTCGGGCACTGCCATATGTGGTGGGTCGGCAATAGCCGCCGTGGCACCTATCATCAAGGCAAAGGCCGAGAGCATGTCTGTGGCACTTGGCGTGGTGTTTGTGCTCAATGGCATCGCTCTGTTTCTCTTCCCCGTCGTGGGCGACGCTCTGGGCATGACAATGAAGCAGTTTGGCATGTGGGCAGCAATAGCCATCCACGACACGTCGTCGGTGGTGGGAGCCGGAGCAGCCTACGACCAGATGCACCCCTCGCTCGTGGCATCGCAGGGAGTAAGCGCGCTTGAGGTGGCTACGACAATCAAACTCACTCGTGCCCTCTGGATTGTGGTTTTGGCGTTGGTCACTCCCTTCTTCTTCCGCAAGTCGCTCGCCAATGCTACCGATGGCGCCACGAAACCCTGGTATAAGTGTGTGCCGCATTTCATCCTGTGGTTTGTTGTGGCAATCCTCTTCAACACCTATGTGCTGAGCAACGCCTCGCTCCTTGGCGATGCTTCATCGTCATTGGGCAGCCAGTTCAGCGGAGCCGTAGGCAAACTTGCCAAACATCTCATCACCCTATCGCTCTTCTTCATTGGAGCCTCGCTGACACGCGAGACACTGCGCAGCGTTGGATTAAAACCCTTGGTTCAGGGTGTGCTGTTGTGGATAAGCATCAGTGTGGCGAGTTTGGCATACATATTTTGGGTTGAATAGACTTATGAGGGTGTCAAAATAGGAGTTAGAGGAAGTTTGGGCTTCGCCCGAAGTTAACGGAAGTTCTTGCTAAGGCAAGCGGCAAAGCCGAGCGAGCGGACATATGTATAATTTG
>CAKPZC010000041.1 GCA_934203355.1 uncultured Prevotella sp.
TAGTAATTCAACATTGAACAATTCAAAATCGCCAAAGGCGACAATTCAACATTCAACACTCAACATTCAACACTCAATAAATATCCTTGTTTTTATGCAGATAATCCGAAACTGGCTCGTCCATGCTGCGTGTCACGGCGACACGCCCCGAGCGCGAATATTGCAGCAGGCATCCAAAGCCGTTGAGGGCATTGAAAAGGCTCTGCACGTCGTCGGTAAGCCCTGCAATCTGCACCGTGGCATAAGTGGGGTTAACCTCCATCATGCGTGCTCCGCTGCGGCGTATTACTCTCGACACCTCGGGATTCTCCATCATCACGGGAGTTGAAATCTTGTAGATAGCAATCTCGTGGATGAAGAGTTCGTCGTCGAGATAGTAGTCGGCCTTTATCACGTCTATCTTACGTTCTATCTGCTTGGTGATTTTTATTATTTGCTCCTCGTCGCTCCAAGCCGTGATGGTGTACTTGTGGATACCCTTTATGCTCGAAGCCGACACGTTAAGACTCTCTATGTTGACCTGCTGACGGGTGAACACGGCAGTTATCTGATTCAGAATGCCGGCGATATTCTCCGAGTAGACCAGCAATGTATATAACTCCATCCTTCTTTATTTATTATATGTTTTTTATTCTTTATTAATTGGAGAGCACAACACACCGTGCCTGTTTTAACATTTAACGTCAAACATTAAACATTTATCGAGAGTTGCATCTCGTCGACGCTATTTCCCGGAGGTGTCATCGGTAGCACGTTGTCCTCTTCCTTCACGGCACATTCGAGAATGTATGGACCAGGCGTGGCAAGCATTCGCTCTATAGCAGCATGAAGGTCGGCACGCTCTACTACCAAGTCGTAGTTCAAGTGATAGCCGCTACAAATCTGGCGGTAGTCGGGATTAAGCATTCGAGTGAACGACTTGCGATGGTTGAAGAACATGTCCTGCCACTGGCGCACATTGCCAAGGTAGTTGTTGTTCATAATGACTACTTTCACCGGTGCCTGTTGCTCCATTATGGTGCCAAGTTCCTGAATGCTCATCTGGAAGCCGCCATCGCCTGTGAAAAGGCAAACTGTGCGTTCGGGTGCACCAAACGTTGCGCCCACGGCTGCCGGCAATCCGAAGCCCATAGTGCCCAAACCTCCACTTGTCACAACACTTAGTTTGCGCTTAAACTTAAAATAGCGGCAAGAGAACATCTGGTTCTGACCTACGTCATTCACCAGCACAGCCTCGCCATCGGTGGCTTCGGCCACAGCGTTCACAATCTCGCCCATAAGCAGCGGTCCTTCCTGTGGATGTATGGCAGGCTCGATGACCTTTTCTGTTTCCTGCTCAAGATAAGGCTTGAAACTCTCTATCCACTCCTTGTGCTCGTTCTTGTTGAGCAGACGGGTGATGGCTGGCAGCGACATCTTGCAATCGCCCACAACCGACACGTCGGTCTTGACGTTCTTGTCTATCTCCACGTTGTCGATGTCGAGATGTATTATCTTAGCTTGCTTGGCATAGGTGTCGAGTCGACCAGTCACACGGTCGCTGAAACGCATGCCGATAGCTATAATGACATCGGCCTGCTGCGTAAGTACGTTGGGCGCATAGCTACCGTGCATGCCGAGCATACCCATGTTGAGCGGATGATCGGACGGGAGTGCCGAGAGTCCTAACAATGTGCGTGCGGCTGGGATGTCGGCTTTCTCCAAGAACTCTACAAGCTCATTATTCGCGCCACCTAATTCCACGCCATGGCCTACAAGTGCCAACGGACGCTCTGCTTTGTTTATAAGCTGGGCTGCGGCAGCCACATGATCGTCCTGAATCATTGGATACGGGTCGTAGCTGCGAACCGACGTCACCTTTGCCGGCTGCCACTCGCAGGTTCCAACCTGAGCACTCTTAGGGAAGTCGATAACCACTGGCCCCGGACGACCTGTACGTGCAATATAGAAAGCACGGCTTATAGCCCAAGCCACGTCCTCGGGACGGCGAATCTGATAGCTCCACTTGCTTATAGGCTGTGCCAATCCCACGAGGTCGACCTCCTGGAAAGCATCGGTGCCAAGGGCACTAACGCCCACCTGTCCCGCTATGACAACAATAGGTGTGGAATCAATCATGGCATCGGCAACACCGGTCAAAGTGTTGGTGACACCAGGACCGCTTGTCACCAAACACACTCCCACCTCGCCACTCACACGCGAGAAACCTTCAGCAGCATGGGCAGCTGCCTGTTCATGTCGCACGAGAATATGGTCAAAAGCCTTTTTCTCGCCTCTTGTATAGTCGTATAGAGCATCAAACACCGGCATTATGGCTCCACCGGGATAGCCGAATATTGTCTTCACTCCCTCGTTCTTGAGAGAGCGCATGAGGGCTTCTGCTCCTGTAATTTTTTCCATATAGTCCTTCTCCTTTGCTTTAAATTATTCTCACTCCACCCTTATCTGCCGAACTAACGCTCTGAGCGTAAGCACGCAATGCCTTGCTCACCTTGCGGTCGCGTGTCAATGGCTGCTGCTGACGCGAGGCAAGTTCCTCGTCGCTCAACTTCACGTTGATTGTGCGGTTGGGGATGTCAATCTCAATAATGTCGCCGTCCTTGATTTTTCCGATGTTGCCGCCAGCGGCTGCCTCAGGCGAGATGTGTCCGATACTAAGTCCTGATGTTCCACCCGAGAATCGTCCGTCGGTGATGAGGGCACACTCCTTGCCGAGATGCATACTCTTAATATAGGATGTGGGATAGAGCATTTCCTGCATTCCAGGACCGCCCTTAGGTCCTTCGTGGGTTATGACAACACAGTCGCCACTCTTAATCTTGCCGCCAAGGATGCCCTCGCATGCGGCCTCTTGTGAGTCGAACACCTTGGCAGGACCACTAAACTTCCATATCGAAGGGTCGACACCTGCTGTCTTAACCACGCATCCATCCTGGGCTATATTGCCAAAGAGCACCGCCAAGCCTCCGTCCTTGGTGTAGGCATGGTCGAGCGATCGGATGCAACCGTTCTCACGGTCGGCGTCGAGCGACTCCCACTGTGCATCCTGACTGCCCATCTTTGTCGAGAACTTGCGGCCCGGAGCACTATGATAAATGCGGTCTGCCTCGGCAGAAACCACATCGCCTGTGATATCATATTCGGCCATAGCCTCGGCAAGCGTCATTCCGTCTACACGCTTTGCGTCGCCATGTATCAGTCCGCCACGGTTTAGCTCGTTCAATATGCCTAGAATGCCACCGGCACGGTTGCATTCCTGCACACTATACTTCTGTGTGTTTGGCGACAGCTTGCACAGGCAAGGCACGTGTCGACTGAGTTTATCAATGTCTGCCATCGTAAACTCGGTCTCTGCCTCCTGGGCTATAGCGAGCAGGTGGAGCACGGTGTTGGTGCTGCCGCCCATAGCTATGTCGAGAGTCATAGCGTTGAGGAAGGCGTCGCGGGTGGCGATGCTACGCGGCAACACACTCTCGTCGCCATCCTGATAATAGGCAAAGGCGTTCTTCACAATCTGGCGTGCCGCAGCTTTAAACAGCTCAATGCGGTTCTTGTGGGTTGCAAGTATTGTGCCGTTGCCGGGTAGAGCCATGCCTATAGCCTCGGTCAGGGAGTTCATCGAATTGGCTGTGAACATTCCCGAGCAGCATCCGCATCCTGGGCACGAGCACTTCTCTATCTGCTCAAGGTCGTCGTCGTTCACCGTCTTGTCGGCACCCTTAATCATAGCCGTGATAAGGTCGGCATTCTCGCCATTCCAGCGTCCTGCTTCCATCGGTCCGCCCGAGCAGAACACGGTAGGGATGTTAAGGCGCATCGACGCCATGAGCATACCCGGAGTAATCTTGTCGCAATTAGAAATGCAAATCATAGCATCAGCCTTATGGGCATTGACCATGTATTCCACCGAGTCGGCTATAATGTCGCGCGACGGCAGGGAATACAACATTCCGTCGTGTCCCATGGCTATGCCATCGTCGATGGCAATGGTGTTGAACTCGGCGGCATAGCAACCCATACTCTCTATCTCCTGCTTAACAATCTGTCCAATCTCATGTAGATGTGTGTGACCCGGCACAAACTGTGTGAACGAGTTGACAATAGCAATAATGGGCTTGCCAAACTGTTCGTGTTTCATACCTGCGGCGACCCAAAGAGCGCGAGCTCCTGCCATACGGCGGCCTTCGGTACACACTGCGCTTCTTAACTGATGTTTCATTTGCATATTGTTTTCTTGGTTTATCTATTTCTTTTAAGTTCTTGTATAAAGTGTCCTAAATTATCGCACAATATATAAATGCAAAGGTAATCAGTTTTTATATAATAACCAACATTTTTAAAGCAAAATTCGTTGTTTTAAAGAAGAATGACGCTAAACACCGGCATACAATTACAGTTTATTATCGTTTTTCACAATATAAATCTTGCTACAAGGGGCAAGTGGTCGCTGAATCCGCCAAGATAGCGCGGACCGAGATAGTTGCGGCGCGGCTTCACTCCGCCATATTTCTCGTCGCGTTCGATAAGGAAGGGTGTGTCGTTTATATAACATTCTTTTATGTATGCAGCAAACGGTTGGCTCACAAGAATATGGTCGAGACTGCCCCACTCGCCTTGATAGCGATAAGTGGCTTTTGCCCCATTGTTTCCTATGGCTTTTTCGGATACTTCTGTCATTCCTTTGTCACACAGGAGTCGAATGCTTTCTGAGTTGCTATAGTCATTGAAGTCGCCTGCAACTATAATCTGCGCTCTGGGCGATGCTTTGTAAATTGAGTCAACAACAGCAGCCACCCTACTTGCGGCAGCCATGCGGAATGGGCGCGAATGTCGCTCACCTCCGCGTCGGCTGGGCAAATGTGCCACTACCACATGCAGCGTGTCGCCCGACGCCACGACACCCGAGGCATACAGAATGTCGCGTGTCGGTCGCATTCCTCTTACGGGGCGCACTCCCACGCTATGAGTATTTATCAACCGGAAGGAATGGGGAGAATAAAGAAGTGCCACGTCGATACCGCGCTCGTCGGGCGAATTGGTCATCACATATTCATAGCGGGCGTTGCGCAGCAGACTGCGCTTGGTGAGGTCGTGAAGAACGCTGTCGTTCTCCACCTCGCATAGAGCCACAAGGTCGGGCAATTGCCACGACTGAGGGAGAGGGTCGCCATCAGACAGTTGCTTAATTTCTTTCTGCTTGTCTCTCAGCAAGCGTTCCGTCTGCGGCTTGCTTATGCCTTGTTCGTTTATTTGCAACTCGCCACAAGATATTATCGTCTGCCCCACCCTATTCAGTTTCTGCCAATAGCGCGTGGGAGTCCAACGATATGAGCCTTCTGGCAAAAACTCCGTGTCGTTCTTCAAAGAGTCGTGGCGACAGTCGAAAAGATTCTCGCAGTTGAGTTCGACGAATGTGAAGAGGGTAACGAGGAGAAGTGGTAGAGTCATAGGACTAATTCTATTTAGTTCGCATTACTAACGTTGTTACGCCACAAATTTAAGTATAATTACCGAGATAATCAAATATTCTCGATATCCTTCTTCACATTGTTGCGTATTTTTGTGAGATAAGCCTTCATGCGCTTGGCGTCCTTATTGTCGATGATGTTGATAAGTTCGCCGAGTTCGTCGCGTATCTGTGCCACCTGTCCGCTGGTATATGGATTGAAGAGTATCTCCTGAAGCAGATAGTCGTCTTCGTTGAGCACTCCTTTGGCTATGCGCAGATGTCGCTTGAATGTTGTGCCAGGCGCGTCCTGATGCTTCATCACCGCCGAGAAGACGAAGGTGCTGACGAATGGTGTGCTGAGTGAGTAAGCCACGGTCTTGTCGTGCTCCTCGAACGTATACTCATAGATGTTTAGTCCGAGCCGCGAGTAGAGGTCCTTGAAGAAGATGCGACCCATATAGTCGCCCTCGGTTATGATGATGGCGTTCTCCTCGGAGAGCTGTCCCAGATTGGCAAACGTAGGTCCAAACATAGGGTGTGTCGACACATAGGGATGTCCCGACTGCTCGTAGAACTCCTTCAGGTTGGTCTTCACCGACGATATGTCGCTTATGATGCAGTCGTCGGGAAGCAGGGGCATCACTTCCTTGAAGGCGGGTATGGTGTATTTTAGTGTCACAGCATTGATGACAAGCTGCGGCTGAAACTCGCGTATCTCGTCGAGTGTGGTGAAACGCTGGCAGTTGTAGGTGAAACGCATGCGCTTGGGGTCTTTCTCGTAGACCGCTGTCTCGTGATCGAAACTGAGCACATCGAGAAAGAAACTGCCCATCTTGCCAGCACCAAGAACAAGTATTTTCATATCTGAGTTTTGAATTTTGAATTTTGAATTTTGAATTATCGGCAAAGCCGATTTTGAATTTTGAATTTTGAGTTTTGAATTTTGAGTTGTCGCCGTTGGCGATTTTGAATTTTGAATTTTGAATTTTGAATTTTGAGTTGTTGGCGATTTTGAAGTTTTTTGACTATGAATTCTCAATTCAAAATTGAACAATTCAAAATCGGCTTTGCCGATAATTCAAAACTCAAAACTCAAAACTCAAAATTACTTCTGGTTTATTATCTCCATCTGTTGTCTTACCGACTCCTCGTGTATGTGCTCGAAGATTTCCCTCACAAACTCGGCGTCCATGCCGCAGAGCGAGCCTTGTGCGCCACGTTTGTCGAGAATCTCGTTATAGCGTTCGGTCTGCAGGATAGTCATGTTGTGTTCCTTCTTATACTGTCCGATTTCGCGACACACGCGCATACGCTTGGCAAGCAGTTCCATAATGCTGTTGTCGAGTTCGTCTATCTGCTTGCGCAATTCATGGATGCCCTCGGTGGTGACGGTCTCGTCGCGCACCACAAGCAAGCTGAGTATATAGTCGAGCACGTTGGGCGTCACCTGCTGCTTGGCGTCGCTCCATGCATTGTCGGGCGAGCAATGGCTCTCCACCATCAGTCCGTCGAAGCCGAGGTCCATTGCCTGCTGACAAAGAGGAGCTATCAGCTCGCGGCGTCCGCCGATATGGCTCGGGTCGCAGATAATGGGCAGGTCGGGGATGCGGCGGCGCAGTTCGATGGGAATCTGCCACATCGGCAGGTTGCGATATATTTTCTTGTCGAAGCTTGAGAATCCGCGGTGAATGGCTGCCATGCGCTTCACGCCAGCCTGATTGATGCGCTCCATGGCTCCAATCCACAATTCCAGGTCGGGGTTGACAGGATTCTTCACAAACACTGGCACGTCGACTCCCTTCAGGCTGTCGGCAAGAGCCTGCATGGCGAAGGGATTAGCCGATGTGCGTGCTCCCACCCACAGAATGTCGATGCCGTATTTCAGGGCGAGCTCCACATGCTCTGGCGTTGCCACCTCGGTGGCTGTGAGCATGCCCGTCTCTTCCTTCACCTGCTTCATCCATGGCAGGGCTACCTCGCCATTGCCCTCGAATCCGCCCGGCTTGGTGCGCGGTTTCCATACACCAGCGCGAAACATCCTGCATCCCAGTTGCTTCAGCTGCTGCGCAGTTTTCATCACTTGCTCCTCGGTCTCTGCCGAACAGGGACCGGCTATTACGAACGGACGTCGGTTGTCGCTCGGAAGGTTTAATGGCTGTAATTCTAATTCCATAAGTATATATTTTTTTAATGTTATTGCATGCTCCTCACTCTCTCCAACGCCTCCTGTATCCTCTCGTCCTTGGCGCAAAGACTTATGCGCACATAGCGTTGTCCGTTGGTTCCGAAGATAAAGCCTGGAGTGATAAACACCCTCGCCTCGTGAAGTACGCGCTCTGTCAGTTGCTCGCAGTCCTTGTATTTATCCGGAATTTTTCCCCATAGAAACATGCCCACCTGTCGAGGGTCGAAGGTGCAGCCCAAAGCCCTCATAATCTTCTCTGCCACGTCGCGGCGTCGGCGATAGGTGGTTATGTTGGCCTCGCGGTGCCATTCGGGAGTGTTTGTGTTATACGCCTCGGCAGCGGCGAGCTGTATGCCGCGGAACGTGCCAGAGTCGATGTTGCTCTTAATCTTCAGTATCCACGAGATGAATGTGGGGTTCGACACACACATTCCCACACGCCAACCGGGCATGTTGTGGCTCTTCGACATCGAGTTGAACTCTATGCAGCATTCTTTTGCCCCTGGCACCTGGAGCAGCGACATTGGATTGTCGTTGAGGATAAACGAATAGGGATTGTCGTTCACCACCACAATGTTGTGCTTCTGGGCGAAAGCCACAAGTCGCTCGTAGGTCTCGCGGCGTGCGTTGCCGCCTGTAGGCATATTGGGATAGTTGGTCCACATAAGGCGCACACGCGAGAGGTCCATTCTCTCCAATTCGTCGAAGTCGGGTTGCCATCCGTTGTCCTCGCGCAGGTTATAGTTCACTATCTCTGCCCCGAGAATCCTGCTCAGCGACGTGTAAGTGGGATAACCAGGATTGGGCACCAGCACCTGTTCGCCGGGATTGACAAAGGCAAGCGTGACGTGCAGTATGCCTTCCTTCGAGCCTATGAGTGGCAGCACCTCGCTGCTGGCGTCGATGTCCACGCCATACCAGCGCTTGTAGAACCCTGCCATTGCCTCGCGCAGCTCTGGTGTGCCCATTGTGGGCTGATAGCCGTGCGACTCTGGCTTGTGTGCCACCTCGCAGAGCTTGTCGATGGTCTGCTGTGAAGGCGGCATGTCGGGCGAACCGATTGCGAGGGAAATGATGTCCTGTCCCTCGGCGTTTAACTTCGCAACCTCTTTGAGCTTGCGCGAGAAGTAGTATTCTTGAACCAACGAGAGTCGGTAAGCTGGAAGTGTTTTCATAGTTTTGAGTTTTGAGTTTTGAGTTTTGAATTGTGCGCTGCGCGCATTTTGAGTTTTGAATTTTGAGTTGTGAGTTTTGAGTTGTGAGTTTTGTATTTTGAGTTGTTGGCGATTTTGAAGTTTTTTGACTATGAATTCTCAATTCAAAATTGAACAATTCAAAATCGGATTTGCCGATAATTCAAAACTCAAAATTCAAAACTCAAAATTCAAAATCGGCTCTGCCGATAATTCAAAATTCAACATTCAAAATTCAACATTCAACATACTCTCCGAGTATTTTCAGCGAGCGTGTGAGTGGTATTATGGCGTCGATGCTCTGCCGATAGCGTGTCAGACTGTCGAATGTCAGGTCCACATAGAACAGGTATTCCCACTCGCATCCTATCACGGGCAGCGACTGTATCTTGGTGAGGTTGATGCCATAGAACGACAGTATGGTCAGTACCTTGGAGAGCGAACCCTCCTCGTGGGCTACATGAAACACGATGCTCGACTTGTTGGCTTTCTCCAGGGGGCGCAGGAAGTCAGCCTTGTTGGGATTCGACACAACCAGAAAACGCGTGAAGTTGTGCTTGTTGTCCTGTATCTGGTCTTCCATCACCTTCAGCCCGTAGAGCCTTGCCGCCGACGCATTGCAGATGGCAGCCCAGCCTCTGCATTTATGCTTGGCTATATATTCTGCCGACCCTGCCGTGTCGTCGGCCTCTACTGCCTTTATGCCCGGATGAGCGGCAAGGAAGGCGTTGCACTGGGCGAGGGCTACTGGATGGGAATGCACCTCGGTTATTGTCGACCAGTCGTCGTCGGGCAGACAGCAGATGCAATGCTCTATGTGGAGCTTATGCTCGCCCACCACCGTGGCTCCCGACTCGCGCAACAACTCGTAGTTGTGGAGCAGACTCCCGGCTATGGTGTTCTCTATCGCCGTGATGCCTATTATCGTGGGGTCGCGCCTCATGGCCTCGTACACCTGCTCGAAGGTGGCGCAACAGACAAGCTGTATCTGCTCGCCATCGAAATATTGATGGGCGGCGATGTCGTGAAACGAACCCTGAAATCCCTGTATTGCTATTCTTTTCATCCTTTTTCCCTTTTTTAGAAAAACTAAAAAACCCCGCTTCCACATTTATGAGCGAAGCGGGGCAAGTATTTCTGTTCTTTATTGTCTATACTCTCTATATCACCTAAGAATGAATCAGCATACGACTCCCCGCTTCACAATTGCTTGTAAAGTAAAAGTAAAATCGGTAAATGTATGCATATACGTTGTTCATAACTTGGTTTCTCTTATTTTTTGTTTAATGCAAAAGTATAACAATAATTCGTTTCACGCAAATTTTTTACGATAAAATGTCACCATCAGCGCATTTTTTCTTACACAAAGGTGTCGTTCGGCACCAATATGCCTATGTTCTCATTATTATATATCGTTGTTGAACACCTTATAGGGGTCTATTTGCTGCAACTTCTGCTTCACCTCCTGCCCTATGCCCTCCGTGGGTTGTGGAGCGTCGGCCTCCATCTCGCTTGCCATAGCCTCGTCTTGAGCAGCAGCCGCCTCATCGCCGAGAGCCCTCAGCGCCTCGCCACGCTCCCTGTAGGCATCAATCGAGAAGGGATTCACGTCGACCACCTTGCCATAGACTTCCACCGCCTCGCGCAGCCTTCCCGACGCTTTCTCCACGCGTGCCTTCAGCAGCAACACGTCCTCGCTGCCTTCTATGCGCTCATACAGATAGTCGGCGTCGATGGCAGCATCGGCGACATCGCCATTCTCCAGCAACACGCTGCCGCGAAGCAGGCGCGCCACGTCGAAATCCTCGCGAAGGCCAATTGCCTTGGTCAGCATGGCTACAGCATTGGTGGCGTCGCCCTGACCACGACACGCCTTGGCATAGAGAAAAAGGGCTTCGACGTTGTCGCCGTCGACAAGCAGCGCCTTCTCGCAAGCCTCCGACATGGCGGTGTAGTTCTCCATCATATATGCCACCTCTGCCATGCGCAGCAACACAGCCACGTTGTCACGGGCCGACTCATGCACCAGGCGCAACTGCTCGTAGGCGTTCTGAAGGTCGCCCACAGCCATATAGGCACGCGACAGGTAGTCGCGACACTCAAGGTCGCCACCGTCGAGCTCAAGGGCGTGGACAAAACACTTGACGGCATAGTCGTATTGCTGCGCGCGCAGGGCACGCACACCGTCGTATTTCAACACGTCGAAATTCTTAGCCTCCTCGCGGCGAACGTCGTCCGAAGACTTGCCGCCACCAAATAATTTCTTCAATAAATTCATCGTTTTTATTTATGTTTAGGTTTCTCAAGCGAAAGTGGTAATTGGAAGTTATTGGAAGTTAACTCGCTTCGCTCGTGAAGTTAATGTACATATGTTCTATTATTTACTATTTTCTGCAAAGTTAACACAAAATCGCCAAACATTTGCGCTTACTCTTTTTTAATTTAGCCTCGCCACTCTATTTTTTCTGCTTTCAAGGCTAAAACAATGGGCATCAAAACAAAAAAAGAGGGTATGTCAAAATAGGAGTTAGAGGAAGTTAAGAAGAAGTTAATCCATCTACGATGGATGGAAGTTAACGGACAAATGCTTTATTTTCAACAAATTATACATATGTCCGCTAAATTCCGTTAACTTCGGGCGAAGCCCAAACTTCCGTTAACTCCTATTTTGCACACCCTCCCCGTTAAGGCTCAGCCCTCGCCTACTGTCAGCTCTATTGGCTCGCCCCTAAGCTGGGCCTTGTTGAGACGGTCGATAAGGCGATTGAAACTGACGGCTGGATGGAGCATAACGCCCTGACACAGACGCTCGCCAACAATGATGCTGCCATCGTTGCGCTTGTTCACTCCGTTGCCAGGCTTCAACATAGGGCACACTACTGGCATGCGGCTGTTGAGCGACACACCACGCTGCTTGGGGCAACGACTACAGTCGGGCATCGCGCCACCCGACACGAGAACAAGCGGCATCTTGCGGTTGTATTGCTTGCAACGACTAACAACTATGGGATAGGTGCCTAAAGGGAGACACGAGCCGGCAAACTCCGAACAGTCGCAGACATGCTGACCAGATATAGCAAGAGTGCCGTCGGAAGAACCATTATGGGTGCGGGTGCGATGAAGAATGATATTCATGTTTTTATTGAATTTATTTAAGTTTATTGGAAATGATGATTATTAACTATATATGAAAACACACGTGGAGTAACCGGAGTAACCGGAGTAACCGGAGTAACCGAAGTAACTGGAGCTACTACAACAATTAGCCTAATTATTTTGCGAGCTTCACAAACACATCGCCCTGCTTCTCGATGATGTTGTTCTCAGTCCAACGGTGCACTATTGTCTTCAGCGGTGAATGTACGCTCTGCGCGCTTGCAGCCTTCCTCAAGTCGTCAATAGTGAACGCGTCGCCCATGGCTTCAAACAGCGTTGGATAGCGTTTTGTCTTGGGAGTCTCATAGTCCATGGCCTGTTCGTTCACCTTGTTCGAATACCTATTGATGAGCGAGTTGAGTATGAAATTGCTCACCCACAGCGCAAACTCTATGGTGTAGGCACGTCGCGAGGCGTTGGTGTTGCCCCATAGAAACGCTGCCACCATACCTGCCCGGAATCCTATCAACGCCGAGCGACGCATAAACTGGTCGCGTGCATGGTCGTCGTCGCGTATGGCTTGCAACCTTTGCTTCTCAATCCACTTCTCAATGCCCTTGTTCAGCCATTCCAATTTCATGTTATGCTCGGGTTTCACATTACCTTCTACGTCTTGGCATATGTCCATTAGAGATTCTATTTTCTTTTCTACGATTTTTTTTTGCCGTAAAGTAAATTCTATGCGTTTAGGCATTGGCTTGCCAAACTGCGAGGGCAAATCCACCATTATGCAGCGTGTGATGAGTCCGTCCTCCACGTTAGGATAAGCCCGAGCCATGGTTCCTGGTGTGCCAAGCGTCACAAGGTTGTAGCGCATTCGGCATGTTGCCGAGAAACTCGCCTCGCTGCGGTAGTCTTGTCCATATAGACCTCCCTCGCCGTCCTGTGCAATACGGTATATGTCGGACTTCTGTGCCCAAGCTCCCGACTTGTTGGTGTTGGTCAGCGTGTCTGCTTCGGCAGATATTGATATCAGATGCAATCCGTTAGCCTGCACCATGCGTTTAATGAGCTGTGCAACCGACACCTTGGCAGGGATGTCGCGCACAATGGGGCGCGGTTCTTCTGCCTGCTTCTTAGCATTCTTGTTGAGTTGGCATTGGCGTTGGTATTCTGCCTCAAGAGCCCGTCCCTCTTCGTCCTTCATTCGCACCTTATTCAGGCAGATGTCGGGTATGCGCAGGAGCGAACCCTTGCCACTTGCTGGTGGTGCAATAACATTGACAATAAAAGAAGGTGCCTGTTTCTCGCCGTCGAGATAAGTGGCACGCATTCGGCTGCCAAGGAATCCACACACCGCCAGACTCACCATTATTGTGGCAGGTTTGAAGTCGGATGGTGCTGTGGCGACAAACTCGCGTATCAGCGGAGGCAGGTGCGACTCGTCAGGCAAGACAATTGGCGAGGGCGCAGGCATACTGCCGTCGGGGTCAGAGTTCATAATATAACTGCCCGACCGCCATACAATGCCAAACTCGCGAAGCACATTATACAACATACAAGGCAGACGTTCTGTGCGTGCGGATTTACAAGCCGAGTCGCATACGGCACGCACTTCCTGTTCGCTCAGTCCAAACTTAGGACACACCTTGAAGAGCAAATCGGGTTGGCGGTCGGTTATGTTGCTCAGCAATCGGCAGATTAGGTAAAGACGGTTGTTGCGCTCGCCTTGACATGGTTCGCCGCCGCTCTCCTCCACAAGTCGCTCCACAATCTTACTATATTCCACTCCCTTGAAACATAGCGGCTCCTCGTGCTCCTCTGGCTTACGCTCGTCGTGCTCCTCTGGGCGTGAAGGAGGAACTGTGGGGACTTTGACGGGTGTACAAACAGCATCGTTGTTTTCAATCAGACACGACGGAGAGTCGCTGAATACGGCTGGGTTGAAATAGTAGAAGTACGAGCGAGGCACAAGAAACGAGAGTCGTGCCATATCGCGTGTACATGCGTCGTGCTCCACGCCGATTTCATGGGCCAACCACGCCTGGTTCTCGCTAATGCTACTGAATCCAGGGCGACACCGTGCCACAATGCGCATTCCGTGTGTCGATGGGGTCTTGTGTACCACATCAATCCCAAGCTCCTGTATGCGAGGCTCTACCTTTACGAACAGAGCGTCGGGGTCGTTAATGTGGTCGATGTCGAGGGCAAACAAGCCCGATGGTATTGCATTGGTATTTGCGCGTTTACCACCACCATAGGAAGCTTGCCAACACACAGCTGGCAGCTGTTTCTTGAGGGAAAGGTCGCCATGAGCGATGGCCTTGCATAGTTCGACGAGATGCGAGTCGTTGATGAGTTGTTCGAAACGCTCACGGTCAAGCGGCTGGGGGTCGTGCCTTACTGACACGCAATAATCAAAAATCATATTTATAAAAGTTTAAATTTATTATCTATTAATAGCGAACATCCTCTACTTCCAAACAACTTTCGTTTACAAAGCCATAGGAATAATTAGACGATTGTACGCGAATCATTTTTCTGGTGCAAAGTTAACACGGAGTAGCCGAAGAAAAAAAGAAAGAAAATTATTACAACTTTCTTCTTTCTTTTGTGCTGAAAATCATACCTTTGCAGATGTGAAAAGAAAGTTTCACATAGTATACATTTTGTTTAATTAAAAGAGTTCACCAAATGAAAGAACAACGAAATTCAGAATTCGCTCCAAATATTCAAATATTCGTAGAGAATGGCGGCATTTATAACAATGTGCCCAACGCGACAACAGTGAACAATACCCACAATCATTATTACAACTACGGCAATATGCCGAATGCACACACAACAACTCAGAATAGCCAAGGAGCAGAAAATTCAAAGATTGTTGACAGAGAAAAAAACGACGCTTTAAAGAAAGAGCTAAAGAAAGACATACTCGAATATGTTGACAAAATCAGCCTCTTTGTGGCAGACCAATGGAAGAATAAATACACTCAGCTTTGGCGCGAAATTCTCAACATCAACGAGGTGGAGGCAGAGGTGTTCAATACCGGCAGGCAGCGCAACACAAATTTCAACCGAAATCTGATAGGCAATATCATACGCCTACTTTGCAACAAGGGAGTGATAGTGAAAACCAACAACACGAAATTGGCAATAACGTTGGAAGGGGGCAATGGTGGCTCACTAAGGGGGCAGATAGGCAACACGCCAAGCAACAAAATAATCAAAGAAAAAATAAATAAGCTCATTGACAATATGAACAACAACCCCAAATAGACATGCAACATAAACGAAACAACGACGATAACACCAACAAAGCAACCAAGAAAGTTGAAGTACAAATGGGCGGGACATACAACTCCTGCCCCAACGCCACGAGTGTAAATAACAATAACAATCATTACTACACCAATCCCATACCGCGCACATACATAATAACCGAAATAATAAATTCACTAAGCAAACTGGGGGAACAACTAACTCCACAAAAAGACATCGACATAAACAGTTTCTACATAGAAAAAAAAATAGAACACAACCATCTCGACAGATGGGCAGACGAGGTGAAATACTATGCGGCATATTCAGCCCATATCAGCCGCATATATGAAGAGTTCGACGTGCAAGGGAAGAACAAGAGCATGTTTGTTATGAGGTGGCTAAAAAACGAGTATCGCAAACTGAGCATGATAACCAATGGCGACCAGTTATTCGACGAGCTATTACAGATAGCCGACAATGCGATATGGAACGACCCACGTCGCTCGCCAAATCTAATGGAGGAGGAAACTTCCTTTGAATTGCGCATAGTGCTGGTCGACGCTTTCATTAAATGCGAAATTTTCGAAAAACCTCCTATGGACACTAACTGACCGCGCCGCAATCAACCCACCTGAATACCCATCGCAAAATATAAACATTACAAACAATCCATCACCCTACCAATATTTTCATTTATGTTATTATCCAAAAACATATCACCAGCCAACTGCGTCTACTACAACGCGGCATTCGTGCTGAAGACGCTACACAACAACCGGGGACAGATGACCCTGCCCAGCCTCTACTGCGCCACGCGCAGAGCACACGCTATGAGTTATCCACTTTTCGAACTGTGTCTCGACTGGCTCTTTCTTTTGGGCTGTGTCGAGCTTAACAAACAAGGAATAAAGACATGTTTCTAAAATATCTGAAGATTACAAACGACGAGGGGCTCATACGCTACATCGAATTCCATATGGGACTCAACTTGATAGTCGACGAGACTCCTGAAAGGACTGCCGACAGCGGCAATAACGTGGGCAAAACAACTTTGCTCAACCTCATCAGCTATTGCCTGGGAGGGAAGAAGGACGACATCTATAAAAGCTCCGACAACACGGTGAACAAAGAAGTGAAGGATTTCCTAACCGAAACTAATGTCGAGGTGGAACTGTGCCTGACAAGTTCACTCAACGACGACTGTAAACACAAAGTGTTGGTGCGCCGCAACTTTAAGGAACACCAAGAAGCCCTGCGCGAAATCAACGGCGATAAAGTGACCGACGACAGGACAATGCCAGTATGCCTGCAAAGAGCATTGTGGAACACAACAACCGAAAAGCCTTCATTCAGAGAAATAATATCGCGCTCGTTGAGAATCAAAGCCGAACGCCTACAGTACACGCTACGCACAATAGGCAACTTTAGCAACAATTACGAGTACGAAAAACTACATCTCTACTGGTTTGGGGCTAACAATGATGACTGCAACGAGAAAAACACCGTGAGCAGGGGAATCGACGAGGAAAAGCGAATGCTCAAAAAACTGACCAACAATGGCAACAATGCCAGCGCATTACACGCCCAACTACAAAGCGTGAAACAGGGCATAAGGAATCACGAGGAACAGAGGGAGGCGTTGAAGGTGAACCCCGACTTCGAAACCGACATGAGAAAACTCGTCGACTGCAAAAACCGACTACGACAACTGGCATTGAATCGGGGACAAATGGAGATTCGACAGAAGATAATAAGCGAAGCCGCCGAAGAAATGAAAGCACAATGCACGAAGACAAGCATTGTGCAGGTGGCTGAAATATATAAACAGGCGGAAGCATTCAACGTCGAATTGCATCATACGTTTGCCGAACTAACGCGCTTTCACAACGACATGCTTATGCGACGCGCGGAATTCGTGACCGAGGAGCTACCAGGCATCAAGCAGGAACTGAAACAAATTAACGAGGAAATCGTCATAACAAGAAAGCAAGAGAGAGAACTGAGCAATAAACTACGTCTTACTGTAACGCTTGAACAATTAGACATAATTATTGCAAAACTCACAGAACTTTACCATAAAAAGGGCGAAATAGAACAATACTTGCACAACATTGAGCGAATAACGCAGGACATTGAAATAAAACAATGCGAACTCAACAACATCAACAACATACTATTCTCGCAAAAATGGCAAACGCATGTGCAAAATCAGCTCGATAAGTTCAATCTGCTATTCAAGAGTGTATCCCAAAAACTATATAATGCCGAATTCTACGTGCATTTCGAAGTGAACGAAAATGCGAAACATAAGGGCAAATATTACAAGTTTGCAGTAGAAGCTCCTTCCAACTTCGGCGACGGCAAGAAAATCGGCGAAATCGTATGCTTCGACCTTGCATATGTGACATTTGCCGACAGGGAAAAAATACCATGCCTGCACTTCACATTATACGACAAACTCGAACTGGTGCATGGCAACCAACTGGCTAAGTTTGCAGAGGCAACCGACGCAGCGAAAAACCAACAAAGCGTGGTGGCTATCCTTCACGACAAACTGCCCGAAACTCTTGATAATCAAAAGTATATCGTGCTAAGACTTAGTGAGACAAGCCGATTGTTTAAAATGGAGGAGTCGGCATGGTATAAGGAAAGACAAGCGGGGAGAGGATAGAAACAAAATATAGTCAAACCATATTCTGAGAGAAAAGAAAGCCTTATTCAGGAAAGACTGGGCAGACACACCGAGTTACTCGGGTTACTCCGGTTACTCGGGTTACTCCCTGTCTTTCTAAGTGTGGATAAGTGTAGATAAATGCTTTAATAATATATATATATATATATATATATATTATTAAACTCTATATATATAGACCCCAACAGCAATATCCCCACAAAAACACGTGGAGTAACCGGAGTAACCGGAGTAACCCAAGTAACCCATGCTACACAGCACGTGCTCATACCACTGCTTCCTCGGGGAGAAAAATTTGCAACCTCCCGAGGAAACAAAAAAGTATGAACAGCTGTTACCGCGGTTACTCCGGTTACTCGGGTTACTCCTCGTCTATAGTTAAGAGCCACCTACCCTCTATTCCATCTTCTCCCCCACCGCGCCCTGCACATCCCCCACCCACCACGCCCAGCACACACCCTTTCCCCCTCTCCCTGCACATCCCGTGGGAACGCCCTGCACGTCCCGTGGGAAAACTATTGCATATAGCCGCAACTATTAGTAACTTTGCATTGTGGAAAAAGAGAACCGAAAGGCGCACACCACAATCTATGTTTAACTAAAAATTTTTTAAGTACTATGGCAATCAAAGTGAAAGCAGTTGAGCGCAACGTGTCGTTCGACAAGTCAAAGGAAAAGTGGGCTTACGTGATGCAGCCCGACCTCTACGGCAAACTCACACAGAGCAAGGTGGTGAACGAGGCAGCTCTCCGCTCGGGCATTCCCAAGGGCTCTATCAACGCTGCATGGGAAGCCATCGGCGAGGTAATCAAGGCATGGGCAACCGAGGGTCACGCTGTGGCTATACCAGGTCTCGGCACCATGCGCTTCGGACTGAGAGCAGCATCGGTGGACGACGTCAACAAGGTGGCAACCGGACTCATCACCTCGCGACGCGTAATCTTCACTCCCAACTCCGACATCAAGGAGGAACTGGCACGCACGTCGGTGAACATCACCTGCTACGACCGCAACGGCAAAATCGTGAAGCGAGTGACATCGAGCGACGAGGGCGAAGTGGAGGATCCCGACCAGAACACATCGACTGGCGGCACCCAGCCCGGCAGCGGCAACACACAGCAGCCTGGTGGCGACACATCGCAGGGCGGCGGCAGCGACGGCGACAGCGTTGAGGTATAATCCCGCCACAGGTTTTTCTTGCCGAGCATAAAGCTTTAGGTTAAAAAAAACGTTCATTACACGGATTGGCAACCACAGCCACGTGTAATGGACGTTATTTTTTTAAAAAACACACTTTATGTTTGGTGTCATAAAAAATTTTGATTAAATTGGGCCCCAAAATAGAGTCATAGCAATTCAGATATCCGATGTTGACCTTCATTCGTATTGAACTTCTTTGCTGCTGTGATTCGAATATGTATTAACAGAGTATTGTATTAACAAACAA